>JAFGNQ010000117.1 GCA_016926925.1 Candidatus Aminicenantota bacterium | reverse complement strand
GACACGGTTTTCAAGTCGAACGTGCTGTAATAGGGTTCATAGACAGGAATTCCATCAACCAAAAGGGCGATCCTCCGCGAATCCACTCCCCTGAGCTTCAGGCTATAAACGGACTTGTCTCCAAAGGTCACCGTGACACCAGGGGCATACCGGATAGCTTCGGAAAGGTCCAGCGGTTTAACTCTCTCTATCTGCGTTTCATCCAGAATCGTCACCGAAGATACAGGGCGGCTTTTGGGTTCCTCTCCGATAACCAGAATCTCTTCGGTAATTACCGGAGTTTTTTCTTCTATTTTCTTTTCTTCCTCGGATTGCTTCTCCTGGGCGCGCGCAAGGCAGAATGATACACTCAGGCTGAAGAACAAAAGAAAATAAAGAATGAGTTTGAAGGGGCTAAAACGTGTTCGCATGATTTTTTCTCCTTTTCAAACACGGAAGGCCCAGCTTTTTCAGGCTGAACCCTAACGGTCAAAGGGCATGGCTGGAGGCTTTAGCCTCTTTGACTCGGAGCAAATGGTAAATCTAGCAAAGAATGCAATAAAAGTAAAGGCTTTTTAAGAAGACGGATGCATTTCCATTCCAGTGTGCTATTCACATAACAAAAGAGAGTGCTCATCATAGTGCGTTTTCATCGAAGGCCCCTCTAATCCCCATGCGACTCAAACGAACTATGACCCGATTGTAGGATGAACCGTCGGACGATTGACACGGTGCAGACATAAATTTAGAATGAGGGAAAACCGTTATGAACCTACCCAAAACGATTGCTCCTCAGCAGAGTCTCGAACACGCAAGTAAGCCGCACTTCACCTGGGGAATCAAGCTCTTCTGCATTTTTTCCGGCGACGGAACTTTTAGAGCCGAAATCTCGTCTATCGAGGTGTGATAAGTGCAAAAAGAAAGGCTTATAAGAGAATGCTTGAAAGGAAATCAAGGAGCTTGGCAAATGTTGGTTGACACCTACTCCCGAAGAATATTCAACTTGGCCTACCAGTTCTCGGGGACCAGGGAAGAAGCGGAGGACATGACCCAGGAAATCTTTCTCAAGCTCTATCATGCGCTGGTCAAATACGATTTCAGCAGGAACTTTGACGCCTGGCTGCTGACTCTCGCCAGGAACCACCTCATCGATGAATACCGCCGCACAAAATGGGAAAGGAAGACGCGGGACGATTTTAACGAGTACACGCTGAGTGCCGATATAACCTCGAACCCGGAAGACAGAATTTTGAAGGATGAAAGCAAGCGACTGGTCTGGGAAGGCTTCAATTCGCTCTCCGCAGATCTTCGAATGGCGGTTATTCTCAGAGATATCCAGGGGAAAAAGTACGAAGAAATCGCGGAAATCCTGGAACTTCCCCTGGGAACGGTGAAATCTCGTGTCAACAGAGGCCGGCTGCAGCTGGCAAAAGTTCTCAGAGATAAAAAGGAGGCAACCTATGAAATGTGAACACATCGAAGAACTTCTGTCCTCCTACATTGAAGGCGAACTCCCGACGGATGCCAGGAAGGCCGTCGATGCACATTTGAGGATATGCCGGGACTGCAGCACCCTCCTATCCTTTCTGAAAGAAACCACGGATTCTCTGGCTCATTTTCCCCAGGCGGAAGTGAGTGACGGACTTATGCAGAGGCTGTATGCGACTCCGGTACAGAAGAAAAAATTCCGTCTGCTGCCGGAATTTTTGCTGCGGCCCTCGCTCCAGCCCATCCTGGCCGCCGCCACCGTGCTGATGACCCTCGTGTCCTTTTACACATTCAATCCGAACAGGGACGCCATCAACAAATCTATAAACCGTCAGCTTCACCAGGGATACCGAAAGGTTGGAAAGATCTACTCCAAGGCCGAATCTTTTGCCGTTTCTTTAGGTGAGCACAAGGACAATATCCTCGAATCCATCAAAAGCACGAAGCTTTTCGGTAGGAGCGGGGAATAACACCATAAATATGGAGGTATGAAATGGAAGAAAAAGTTGTCGTAAAAAAACCGCCGAAATCTCCTGCACTCGCAGGTATACTTTCATTCTTCTTTCCGGGAACCGGAGCCCTGTACAACCAGCAACCGCTGAAATTTCTCGTTACCGTAATCGTGTTCGCGATCATGGTCACCATGCTGGCTCAAGGAGTCGGTTCGCCGGTGTTCATCGGAATTCTTCTCGGCGGACTTTATTTCTATCAATTTCTCGATGCGATCGTGACGGCCAACGCCATCAACCGGCGCGCCTTGAACGGGGAAATCGAAGAGATCAAAGTGGAAGAACTGCCGGAGTTCGTAAGAACCGGATCCGTATTCTGGGGGATTGTAATCCTGGTTCTCGGAGTGCTGCTCCTCATGGCCAATTTCAATTTCATCATCAGCTATGACCGGATCTGGGATCTCTGGCCCTTAGTGATCATTATCGTCGGAGTGAAACTGATAGCCGATTATATCGCTCGAAGCAAAGAGGCGGAGTAGAGGAGGAAAAAATGGCAAAACAAGCACGAAAAGATCCACTGGTCTGGGGAGTTATCCTCATCGTTCTAGGACTCATGTTCCTCTTGAAGTTCGATATCTGGTACGCCCTGGCGCATTTCTGGCCAGTCATCCTGATCATCTGGGGCGCTTTTAAGCTGTATTATGGCTTGAAAGAACGAAAAGAGGAGCCGAAAACGGGAATCACCCAGGATTAGCGTGATTTAAAATGAAAGCAAAAGAGATCATCCTCCTGTTTCTGATCATTGCTGCAGGCGTATTCCTTTATCACGCTTACACGGGTAAACTTGACTTCGACTTCTACTGGGATGAGGATCTCTTCTTTTTCTTCGAACCCATTGATTTCGAGGAAACTCACGAAATCGAGCCGCCTTTTCCGTCGGAGATCCATGTCATAAACAGAAACGGGGAAGTCGATATTCAAGGAACAGACGGGGAAAAAATTTTCATTCGATTGAAGAAAAAAATATGGCGGAGGGACGAAGAAGAAGCCAGAGATGTTGCGGACGAGCTGAAAATGATCACTGAAAGGGACCAACAGAAAATTGTTTTCCGGACAAACCGAGATGAACTCAGAAGGAAACGGTTCAACACCACCTTCACCGTGTTCGTTCCGATGGGGACGGACGTCAAGATCAGGAACACTTATGGACGCGTCAAAGCAGCCAACACCGGAAATACGGACATAGAGAATCCCAACGGAGAGACGGTTGTGACCGATATCTCCGGGACACTGACCTTGGACAGTAAATATGAAGACATCGAAATCACGGATGTGGCATCGAACTGCGTCATCCACAGCCATAACTGTGACCTTTTTTTGAAAAATGTCGGAGGCAGCGCGGACATCAAACACAGGTACGGAAGAATCGAACTGGAAGATATCAAACACAACGTAACCGTTGACGGCTCCAATTCCGAAATCTCATGCAAAAACGTCGGAGGCTCCGTAACAGCCGAAAGTTCCTACGAAGATATTCTTCTCCGTGACACAGGTCCTGCCGTAGTGCGGGGAAGCAATTGCAATATCGAAGTCGAGAGAATTCGAGGGAGCTGTGACATCATCGATAATTACGGACGAGTGGAAGTGTCCGACCTGCAGGGAAACCTGAAAATCGACGGAAAAAACTTGAGTGTGTTTGCCAGGTCGATCTTTGGTGGCACGATCTTCGTATCCACCACATACAGAGACATCGAGATGGAAGATTTTGCCGGCAAAACGGAGATTGTTCACTCGAACGGAAAAATATTCCTGACTCCGGCCCCTCTGACATCTGCCATCGAGGTCAAGGGTAAATACTCGGATATAAACCTCTTCTGGCCCAAAAACGGAAGATATCCTTTGGAAGCCCAAAATAAGGGCGGCGATATCAAATGGGAATTGGAGGAGGAGCTCTCCTATCACAAGGAGAACGGCATCACGATCATCAAAGCCTTTGTATCGGAAACTCTGAATCCCGAAATCTTGCTGACCACCAGCTACGGAACGATCCGCATCGAAGAATTGCTCCCTAGATAGAGTGCAAGCTGTACGACAGTAAAAAAATGGAGAAAGCCCGCTCCCGGAGCGGGTTTTTTTTGACTAGAATTTGGATTTCATGGAGTGGATTTTTGCCGAGAGGTATCCGTTGATCTTGATATTGAAATACGAGATGAGGTTGGCGATGTCCTTCTTGTACTTGGTCACATAACGGACAAAATCGGCCTCTTTATCATCGCGGAGATGTGTCTCGAACTCGTCCACTTCATCGCGGAGCTCGATGATAAAGTGGTTGATAATCCGATACTGCGCATTGATATCGATCAGATCCTGGCCGGTAATTTTGGCGAAGTCAAGATAAGGCGGGAGCACCTGGATGATGCTGAGGCTCTCGGCGGACAGCTCGTTGATATATTCCTTGATCTCCTGAAAAAAAGATTTGTAAGCCATTGGGTTCTTGAGCTTATCCTCAGCCTTATCGAGCAAAGTTTCGTACTGATCCATCAGCGATTCGATATATTCCTTTATTCCGAAGTGTTTCCTCTTGAATTGAAGAAGATCAATGAAATCCCTGCCGATATAAATTTTGTCCTTGTAGTGGGTTATGAGCTCCCTGGGAGAGTGGGTGTAATATTTGATTTCGTAGCGTCTGCCCCCGGAGTCTTTTTCTCTCAACCTGGCCAGGACCAGAAAATTATTCTGCTCGACGAAATAGCTGTTCACATCAAGCAGTACCGAATAAACGGAAAGGTTCTGGATGAGGTATTCCTTCAGAAAGTGAAGCACATCATCCCTTTTTGCGATAAAATCTCTGACCGTTTCATTCGGAGTGGGATTGATAACTGAATACGAAGGAGACAAAAGATAAAGGACCGGGCCTGTTCCGAGCTCGAGATAGAGGTGCTTCATGACATTCATGTGAAGATCGTCAAAGAGAATTTCCTTCAGATTGGGCAATTCTTTAACATTAAGCTTGGAAAGTTCTTCTATCTCGTTCATGATACGCTTCTCTAAATCCTGAGAAATCTTATCATCTCAAGGGAAAAAAAGCAAATTCTCATAGGAGACCGGATGCATTTTCGTTTGCACGACGATTTTAAATCGCAAGGCAAGAGTAGGTACGCGTCACTATCTGTTTTCGTCGAAGACCCTCCGACCAACCACCATGCGACTCATAAAGTTTAGTCCACGATCGCCTTCCCAGTCTCGACCGCTCTGGCTAGGAAACAGGAATGCATCTTTACGGACCTCCGAAGGTCCAATCAGGGTTTGCGTAGCGCTCACGTTGAATTTTCCGGATGGACTTTTGCTCTGCCAAACTCAGGGTTCGTTTCTTCAAACGGACCTCGAAATATTCAGATATTCCCTCGGCAAGCATCTCCACTGCCCGATCGAACGTGATTCTTTTTCCAATGGCTCGACAGAGAGAGGTCATGCTCAAATTATCGCTCCCGGCAGCAATAGACGAAACCGAGGCGAGAAGTTTCTCGTTTTCTTCGAGAGGAATCGAGCCATGCTGTAAAAAACAAGGCCCGATTCGTTTTTGGGCACTTCCGATAATTTTTCCACCGGCAATCATGACCTCGTCTCGGGCAGGTCGAGAAAAACATGGGAGATGACCCCGGATATAATCCTGAGGAGTCTTGTCCGCTAAGATCGGCGACAACCCCATTTTTTTCAATCCGAGCATCATCGCTTCTGAAATCCGCTTGTACGATTCGGACACCGTGGGTGAAAACGACTTCAAATCACAAGAAGATAGGGAGTAGGTCACTTCCCGGTGATGCAAAACCAGTTTTCCTCCCGTCAAACGTCTGACAATATCGATGCCGTTTTTATTGCAGAAAGAAGTGTCGACAACCTTATCGATTTTCTGGGAATAGCCAATAGATGCTGTGGGTCGTCTCCAAGCATAAAATCGCAAAACTGTTTTTGAGGTTTCTCTTCTGATCGATTCGAAAAGGAACTCATCGACGGCCATATTCCAGGAACCCTCGCCGGGCTCTGCATCCACGATAAGATCCCATTCTGTCATGCTGTTCCTTTGTCGGTCATAAATCTACGGCCCCGCACTTATAAGATCCCTCAATTGTAACAAAAAACACAAGAGAAAGTCAGAAGAGACGGAATTCAAAACTGAAAATGAAAAATCTCGATGTGAGTCCGCGAAAATACCGTATCTTGACCTTCCCGGGAAAAAGAGACTAGGCGATTTCTCAGAAAAAGAGAAAAAAGAGCGGGCAACGGGATTCGAACCCGCGACTCCCAGCTTGGGAAGCTAGTACTCTACCGCTGAGTTATGCCCGCTCGTTAACAAGCACTTAAGATCCAGCAGGACAGATATATTGTATGGATTATTGTCCGTTTTTTCAACTCCGAGCTGCCTCCTGGTCTTCGCTTTTATTGAAAGAAGTAAAATCACGGATACATGCCGGATAGTCCCTAAATAATCGGGGCTGCGATAGGCCACCAGTCGTGGAAAAGTTCGCTGAACAAAACTTATCTCGTAGCAGTAGGACCTATACGTACATCTGGTCTCATAGCTTTTGAACGATGCAGGCGATGAGATATCCCAAACTCCTTAACCTTAAATCCGGACATTTTCTGTAGAGAAAAGCAAAAGGAAAGATAATTGGACCCAGGAGGAAGTTGGACCGCGGCCCGCGCTCGTGCCAGATGAGGTCGATCAGGACGGGAAGATGGAGATTTTTCCATCGCCGTGATTTTGGATTGATCCCTTCCAATAGAATTTTCTCAAACCGAGCCAATTCACTATCTTCGCCTCGCCCACTTTTTCGCATTCGATTCGCGCCGCAAGCGTCTGAGAACAGGCCTGCCAGGAGGCGAAAATACTGATCTCGCTTTTATATCCGAGTTCCCAAAGCCGCAAGCGAACGCGGTTTCCGGCCATACTGAAAATTTTCCGACCTCGAAACTCAGGAGACGTATAAGCTTCATCGAAGTAGACTTGCTTGGACGAGAGCAGGAGAGTCCGATGAAGATAGGGAAGATAAAGGGATTTCACAAATACCCAGCGGACATGAATCGGACTGTCTAGACTCCAGCCTAAAAAGCAGAGATGTCCCTCCTGCATGCGTTTTTGAAGAACCTGAAGCTCGTAATAATGCGGCCGCAGAGCCATGAGGGCAGGTAGGTCCTTTTCTGTTGCCAGCTCAAGGCGCAACGGAACTGCGGAAGGAGACTCCGGTATGGGTTCGGAAATTGATTTGGAACAGAAGACATATCGGCGGACAAAAACCCAGGGGACAATCTTATCTAGAAACGTGCGCCAGCCAAATCTCTGCGCTAGGTCATAAGCGGTCAGGAACTTGCCTCTGGGGCGGCAAGAAAAGAGGCTGTCCTCTGGCCCTCTCATTTCGGCAGAGGCTCCTCTCCTGCATAAGCCGAGTGAACATGGGACCGCAGGACTCGGAATTTTCCACCCGGGCCCGGTTCGATCAGACTCACATGCTCGAGGGAAAAGGACACGTCTGGGCCGAGTCGGGCTTGAATTTCCTCCTTCAGCGCTAGGAGCTTGT
>JAFGNQ010000116.1 GCA_016926925.1 Candidatus Aminicenantota bacterium | reverse complement strand
GGATGTGAAGAGGCTTGGTCCGCCGACGGATTCGGCAGAAGTGCTGGCACAGATGGTTCGCATCCACAACGAAGTCTACACTTACGGTGCCAATCACCCCGATCCGGAAAGCCACCCGCTGCCCTTAGATATCATTTTATCGAAAAAATACGCTGAGATGCGTTTCCGGCTGCTGCAGATGGGAATGCCGAAAAATTTGCCGGAAAGCCCCCCTCCTGTCGGCAGCAATCACGTCACAGTGGTCGATGGAGACGGCAATGTTGCCACGATCATCCACTCATGTATGTCTTTACCCTGGAGCAACGGACTCTTTACGCACGGCGTTACCATCGTGGCCAGCGGCGCGCATTTCTTCCGGATCATGCCCAAGCCGGGACACCGCGCCACGACTTACGTTGCCCCGAACATTGTTTTTAAGAATGACAAGCCCGTATTGTCCTCCGGCTCTCCGAGTGTCGGTCTTTTGGCGAATATCCTTCAGAATACCGTCAACATTCTCGATTTTAACATCCCTATCGATGAGTCGGTCAACCGTCCCCGGTTCGGAGCGGCTTACGGCGGGCCTGGAAATATGATCGAGGCTGATTTCAACGAGAACGTCATTAACGAAGCCCAAAAAAAAGGCGTGCAGCTCTTTACGGTGAATCCCTGGAACTGGCATCACGGGGCATTCGAGGGCATCTTTATCGACCAAAGCTCTGGCACCCTGATAGCCCGCGGTGATCCCCGCCGCTGCAGCAAAGCCGAAGGTCTATAGGAGAGATTGACAAAAGTAGGATTCCGGACTTTAATGGATGTTGAGCGAAGATGGTATTCAAAAAGTGTCCCGGTCAGGATCTCAGCCGGAAAAAGATCGAGGAGGTGGTTTGTGATATTCCCTGTCCCTTCTGCGGTGCGGGAGTCGAGTTCTTCTTCGATGACAGATCACGCCGATGTGCATCCTGCGGAACGGTAGTGTCGAAAAACGACATCCAAGTTCTCCGGGATTTCGGCTGTGCGGATTGGTGCAAGTCCGCAGAAAAATGTATCGGATCAGAATTGTTTGGAAAGCTGCTGGCGGCAAAAAAAGAAAATTCCAAGAAATAGAGCGGCTTTTATTATTTTTCCAAAAGTTTGTTTGCCAGTTCAGATGCGGCAATGGCATCCGGCGCATAGCCGTCGGCGCCAATCTCATCCGCAAAAGCCTGAGTAACAGGTCCTCCACCAACGGCAATTTTCAGCTTCTGTCTGAGCCCGGCCTTTTCTATAGCTTGGATGACTTCTCCCATATAAATCATGGTCGTTGTCAACAGAGCCGACATCCCTAAAAGCTGCGGCTTTTCCTTCTTGACGGCACTGATGAATTTCGATTTGGAGACATCTATGCCAAGGTCGATGATCTCGTAGCCTTCTCTTTCAAGAATCATATAGACGATTTTTTTCCCGATATCATGCAGATCGCCCTTGACCGTTCCGATGACGATTTTCCCCAATATCCTTTTTTTATGGGCTTCCAGAAATGGATTCAGAATATCCATACCTGCCTTCATCGCTCTTGTGGAAATCAAGACTTCCGGAATGAATATCTCGTTCTTCTTGAATTTCACACCGACCGCATCCATGCCCTTGATCAGTCCTTTGTTCATGATATTTTCGACAGGGATCTTTTGGGACATGGCCTTGTGGGTCAATTCTTTGACGGCGGCAGAGTCTCCTTTTTCAACGCTTTCTGATATATCCTTCAAAATTTTCATTTCCGATGCCCTCGGATAGAATTACGACCAGAGCTACAATGGTACATATTTCTTTCGAAAAAATCCATGATATTTTTTTACATTTTTGTACAGATATGCTAGTTTATATTGTAGTCAAAGAGCAGAATAATTTGGAAATCGAACAGTTTATCACCAAAGAGAAATTTAGTTCCCTGTCTAAAAAGTACACATCTTCTACCAAATTACCCCTGGGATTGATGAATTTAAAAGGAGAAGAAATTCACGATTCCATCTATTGCGGACTCTGCCAGCAGCTTGTGGGGAATAAAAGCAAAATGCTGGAAAAAAATTGCAAACTAGCCATGCTGCGTGCAGTCAAAGAAGCCTACCGCTGGGGAGAAGGCTATATCACCACCTGTCCCCTCGGTCTCATTATATTTGCAGTTCCTATTGTTCTTAACAAAAAATTGATCGGCGGTTTTTTGAGCGGTTTTGCCATATTTCCTGAAATGGAACAGGATATCAGGGAAGAAATTACAAAAAACCTTGAAAAATATCACATCGCTTTTCGGGCCGGCCATCAAGACAGCCTTAATTTCCGGGTGTTTTCTCTCGGACAGGTTCGGGATTATGTTTCCTTCCTTTTTATTTTAACACGCGAATACCAGCTCAACGACATCAAATTTCTGAAGGATATCAACGAGAAGTATGTGCAGCAGTACAAAATCGCCAATTTTCTCGAAGATCTGAAACAGAGCTCTCAGGATGTAGGCCGCAAGATTTATGATAAACAGGATGAGATCATCAGCAAAGTCAAGCTCGGCGACAAGACAGGAGCCAGAGAAATTCTTAACGAATTTCTTGGTACGATTTTCTTCGAAAGCGGAATGAATTTCGAAATACTCAAAGTTCGTGTGATTGAGCTTGTCGTCATCATTTCCCGTGCGGCCATAGAAGCTGGGGTCAAGGCCAACGAGCTTTTGGGGCTCAACTATTCTTATTTGACCGAGCTCAACAGCGTCAAAGATATCGATGAGCTGCTGTTCGAATTGACCGGAATTCTCGAAAATTTCATAAGCAAGGTCTCCCAAGTCAAAGAAAAGAAAAAGAAGATCAAAATCGAAAAGATGATCGACTATATCAAGCAGAATTTCACTGCCAAGATCAATGCAGGCGATGTGGCTGCAATCGGAGGATTGAGCGTAAGCCGCGCCCTCCATCTTTTCAAGGATGAAACGGGATTGACCATATCCGATTACATTAAAAAACTGAGGATCGATTACAGCAAGTATCTATTGTTGAGCACGGACATCAGCTTGGCGGATTCAGCCATCGAAGCCGGTTTTTTCGATCAGAGTCATTTCACGAAAACCTTTAAAAGGATCGAGAGGATGACTCCTTCTCATTTCCGGAAAAAGTACAAAAAGGAATAGGCGTAGAGAAAGTTTTTTCGTGTCAACCCTTTGAAAGCCGCATATTTAGCACATCCGTACAAAAAATCATTGAATCCTTACAATAAACGGGCATATTAATTCTATATATTTCTTTATCAGAGATGTTTTTAGCCGATGAAGAGTCCATAAATCATGACGAACATCATGAGAGATTCGATAGGCGACCGAAGATTCGCATGTTTGAGGAATGGACTCAATCTGTTTTTACAATGGATATAGGAGGTTAACATGAAAGACAAGTACAGGCTCAACATACCGAGGCTCAATGTCCTTTCCGAAGACCAGTTGGAACTGCTACATCTGTCGACACTGGAAGTCTTACGACGCACAGGAGTGGATGTGCTAGAACCCAAAGCGCTGGAAATCATGAAAAAGGGCGGATGTCATATCGACGACCAACGGGTGCGGATTCCGGAATACCTCGTTGAGTGGGCGTTAGGATGTTCACCACCCAGAGTTTGTATGTGCGACCGTAACGGCAATCCTGCCATGTTCCTCGAGGAAAATTATGTTTATTTCGGCACCGGATCTGACACCCCGAATGTTATCGATCCTTTCACCGGTGAGAGGCGGCTCTCTGTCGTCAAGGATATTGCCAATGTCGCTAAAGCCGTCGATTATTTGGAAGAGATGAGTTTTGTGATGTGCTCGGGGATCGCCAGCGATGTAAATCCCAAGATTTCCGACCTCTACCATTTTGAAGCCATGGTGAACAACACTGAAAAACCCATCGTCTACACGGCCTGGAGTCTTGAGAACTTAAAAGCCATCGTCACCATGGCGGAAACAGTAGCCGGCGGTGAGGAACAGCTCCGGAACAGTCCCTTTATGGCTCTTTACACAGAGCCGATTTCGCCCCTTCAACTCGCTGAAGAATCGACGCAAAAGCTGATGTTTTTGGCCGAAAAATCGCTGCCGTGTGTTTTTACGGTGGGAACGATTACGGGCGGTACCGGACCTATCACTATTGCGGGCGGTATCGTTCAGGCCAACGCCGAGATGCTTGCCGGATATGTTTTGGCCAATTTGATCAGGGAGGGGATGCCCTTTATCTATGGAGGCGGCGTCCTGCCGATGGATATGGCAACTTCGCTCATGAGCTATGCTTCTCCTGAGTTCATGCTGACGACATCCGCGATAACCGATCTGGCCAAATATTACCGGCTTCCCATGTTCAGTTTTGCTGGCTGTTCGGACGCGAATTCATACGATCAGCAAGCCTCTCTCGAGAGTGCGCTCTGGATTTTGCTCTCTTCGCTCAGCGGAGGAAACCTCGTGCACGACGTGGGTTACATCAACAACGGTTTAACGACATCGTTCGAGCAGCTTGTCGTATCCAACGAAGTCATCGGCATGGTGCGGCGCAT
>JAFGNQ010000115.1 GCA_016926925.1 Candidatus Aminicenantota bacterium | reverse complement strand
TGGCGGGTGGTACGATTATACCTATCTGATAAAGATCAGCAGCTAAAGCTATTTATAGAGATTTAAGAGAGCGAAAAGAATTATAGAAGAAAAAAAAGAAAAAACAGCAGGAACTGCTGAATTCGATTTATCGGCTCAAAGTGAAGACCTTTTATCTCTCCTTTTCCTTTTTAAAAAGACCCGGATATAAAAAGCTATTTTTCCGCTTTCTTTTCAAACAGGCTCGAATAAAAGTGCCTCACATATTTTTCGGGTATTTTATCGACCGGATAAGCCCCGTGCATCAGCACATGGACCCAGCGCCCGTCTCTTTTCTCCAGAACGCCTGTCTGGAAGACGTTTTCCAGGCAGGACTCCTTACCTTTAAAGGAGCCGCAGTCATCGAGAAAGCAGGAATACCAGGCCACATCTCCGGACTTGGAAAACACGATGCGCAGGTCCTTGAAGGCGAAGCGGGTGCCGCGGAAATCGGGATCTTTCCACCGTTCGGAATACTTTTTGAAGTTTTCCAGGCCCACCACCATGCTGTCTGAAAACAGCCAGAAATGAAACATGTTGTCGGCCCACAGACGGTACATGGCCTCGAAATCCTTCTCGATGGCCCAGCCGATCGACTGCTCGAGACTCTTTTTCACGGCTTCATAATCCGTAGAAGAATCCGCCGCCGAAGCCGAGCCAGCGGTAATAAGAAGAAAAATGAGAAACATAAGTGAGAATTCATGTATACGTTTTTTCATATCATGACTCCTTTATCACAAGGCAAGCAAAGAACATGCCATTACAACCTGGGAGCCGGCGATCTGACCTTTCCTTTAAAAGGAATTCCCGGGAAGAAGTGCTCTGCCTCAGAAATAAGGATGTTTCCTTTCGCTATCTGCAGATCAAGTGGTTTATACAATCCCCTTTTACCACTTGATTATAATTGCGTCCAATTTAAAAAACTTTACACTCCTATATCCTATGGAGTTTATGGCTTTGTTGTTTTTTAGAATCTGAAGTTATAGTATTTGAAGAACTGTAGTTGTGAACGGCCGGACATTTGAACGGAGGAGGCCTTGACATGAAACATTTCCCCCGCACACACAAAAGGAGTTTGATCCTTACAGGGATCATTGTGGCAGTAATGATATCTTCCACAGGTGTGCAACCTCAATCACGCCGGTGGATAACACATAATGTCAGCAATCTCAATCCGCTTTATGACCGTGCCGTCAACGTCAATTCTCGGATGAAAGGAAATCTCCAGCCTATACCTGCTCATTCGTTTTCCTCAAATAAAATGGATGGGGCTCTTGACGCTTATTCTATATGTTTTGAAGAGACAGAGATAGAGTCCAATACGCAGCATGTCAAGACGTATCTCGATGTCGTAAATTCGGGCGACCGAGAGGCCATCCGAAATTACATAACCGAACACTACGATCCTTCTTTTTTGAAGAAACTGCCCCTGGATATCCATATTCTTTTTCAGATGGGGATTTCCTATGCAAGCGCGGGGCTGGGATACGTCCTTCGCGAGCCCGGTCCTCGCAGGACGGAAAGTATGAATGCCCTTCTCTACAACAACCTGACCGGATCATGGATCAACCTGACGGTTCCGGTTACAAAAGAACCGCCGCACAAAATCAATGGATTCATGAATTTAGAGCCCGCTCCCCTGCCCTCAGATGTTCCCCCCCCAGAGAAACGGAGCGATGAAGCTGTCGTCGAACGTCTGGAGATATGTATGAAAAAACTCGTCGCAGACGATATATTCTCCGGAGTCGTTTTGCTGGCCAGAAACGGCCGGCCTCTGTTTCAAAAAGCTTACGGCTTTGCCAGCCGGTCCTACCGTGTTCCAAACCGACTGGATACCAAATTCAACATTGCCTCGGTAGGCAAGATATTCACCGGAGTGGCCGTTGCCCAGCTAGCCGAACGGGGGAAACTGTCCTTCGAGGATCCTTTGAATGCCTATGTGCCGTCTGACTGGCTGAAACCTGAAATCAGCGAAAAATTTCAGATCCGTCATCTCTTGACGCACACATCGGGATTGGGCAATTACTTCCAGAAACTCTACGGACAATACAAACAACTCCTTTTCCGGAACCTGGACGACTACAAGATGTTGATTTCCGATGAAACCCTGGCTTTCGAACCGGGAACCAAATGGGCTTACAGCAGTACAGGAATGATGCTGCTGGGTGTCGTCATCGAGAATGTTACAGGGGAGAGCTACTTTGATTATGTCCGGTCCCAAATCTATAAGCCTGCCGGAATGACGAACACGGATGCCTTCGAGAAAGATCTGCCCGTGGAAAACAGGGCCAGCGCCTATGCGATGGATTACTCGAGCAAGGAGCCGGTGCTGAGGGAAGTGCTTTTCACGCGCGTCATGAAGGGCATGCCTTCGGGAGGGAGCTATTCGACCGCGGAAGACCTGATGAAGTTCGATGCCGCTCTCCGTTCCCACAAGCTCCTCGGTCCTGAATACACGGAGACGGTTTTGACGCCTAAGCCGGAGATCAGCGCGCCCACCCACGGCTACGGTTTCTTTGTCACTCAAACTGCGGCCGGCCGAGTAGCAAGCCACGGCGGGGACGGTTCGGGAGTCAATTGTCAGTTCAAAATGTATCTCGATTCAGGATACACGGTCGTCGTGCTTTCGAACTACAGCCCTCCGGCAGCGAACATCGTCGAGCAGGTCATCGAGCAGATGCTTCTCGCCATGACCTATTGAGCCCATTTCCGCTCATAGAAGGGCGTCTCGGAAATAAGATCTGACTCATTAGACCGACCTTCAGTTTTCGCAATCCTTATCCCCCTCTCAGAAAAGCTTCTGAAACTTTAAGAAAATTCGGGAGTGTCCGATTTTCTGTGAAAATCCCTTTTATAAGTCACTAATGTTTTTCAAAGTCAACTTTCACAAATTCTCTGTTCTTCTCTGATGCTTTTGCTACGTACAAATGCGGAGCTTTGGCATCACAAACACTGATAACAGATTGCACTGTGCCACCGATGTCCCCCGATCTAACGCCTTATTCATATCTCAGGCTGTCGACCGGATTGACCCGGGCTGCTCTGACCGCCTGAAAGCTCACCGTGAGCATGGCGACGACGAGCGCCGCTGCCGCAGACAGCAGGAACAGCGGCAGCCCGAGATGTGTCCGGAAGGGATAATTGTCGAGCCAGCTCCGCATAGCGACGTAGGCCACGGGCCAGGCGATCATGTTGGCCAAAAGAACCCACAGCAGGAACTGTTTCGTCAAAAGCAGAATAATGCGCGGCACAGAGGCGCCGAGAGCTTTGCGGATGCCTATCTCCTTGGTTTTCTGTTCTGCGACGAACGCGGACAGACCCAGCAGGCCGAGGCAGGAGATGAAGACGGCAATCAGGACGAAATAGCGGAATATTTTCCTGGCTAAAATCTCGGCACTGTAGTAAAGATCGAAGCGCTCGTCGAGAAAATGGTATTCGAAGGGGAATCCCGGTGCGAACTTATTCCAGGCCGCCTCGATGCCGCTGATGGCGCCCCTACGGTCGCCGGACCCGATCTTTACCAGGACCAGGTTGTAATAATTCGAATCGATGATGAGCAACACCGGTTCGAGACCGAAGTTCAAGGGCATTGAGTGGAAATCCTTGACCACACCGACGATCGTGCCCGTGGAGTCTTCGTTGAGAGAGAACGGCTTTCCGATGGGATCCTTCAAACCCATGACCTCGACAGCCTTTTCGTTGAGGATGAAATTGGAGTCGTCCGCAGGGAATTCTCTCGAAAATTTCCGCCCCTGGGCGATTTTCATGTCCAGGAGATCCATGGTATCGAAATCGACGGGGATATAGCCGAAGGCGACACTTTCGCCCGGCTCCATGCCTTCCCATCGAAGCCCTCTCACGATAGCGGACATCTCTCCGGGGATCTGATAGGACCGGGCCACGGCGGCCACATCGGGATTCCGGAGCAGATCGTTCCTGAAGGCCTCATAATTCTCCCGAAGGCCTCCGGCCATCCTCATATAGAGGACATTATCCTTTTCGAATCCCAGGTCTCGTGTCCGGATGAACCGCATCTGCTGCTCGATGACACCCATGCCGATGAGCAGCATAATGGTCAGAGAAACCTGGACAACTACCAGTGTTTTCCGGAAGGAGGCTTTCCGCCCGGGGCGGTCGAGGCTGTCCCGCAAAGCCCGAACCGGCTTGAAGGAGGAAAGAACCAGCGCCGGATAGACGCCTGAGGCGATACCCGTGAAGGCGGTGATGAGTATGAGTCCGGCGATGAAGCCCGGCTCGAAATCTGCCATTCCCAGCGTCTTGCCCGTGAGGTCACGAAAAACACCTTGGAGGGTCTGGATAAGCAGGAGGGCTAGGCCGAGCGCGATCAGGGTGAAAAGCATCGATTCTGCGAAGAACTGCCAGGCGATCTGAGCTCTTCGGGCTCCGACGACTTTTCTCAGGCCGACCTCTTTGGCCCGTTTCTCGGAGCGCGCAGTGGAGAGGTTGATGTAATTGATGCAGGCGATGACCAGGATGAAGATAGCAATTACGGAGAAGATGCGGATATATTTCATTCCCTCTTCAGTCCCGGCCGGTGAATACAAGTGGATGTCGCCGATAGGCTGCAGGAGCAAAGAAATTTTTTCTTCAGGCAGCTGCCCTTGAATCAGTCCCGATAGTTTTTTTGCCACCTCGTCCGGAACGGCGTCCCTCTGAAGTAGAGCGAACGTCATAGTATAGTGGGCTCCCCAATCCTCCAGAAGGGCAGGATCGATCATTCCTGAGGCCGGAACGAAAAGATCGAACCGGAAGTCGGAGTTCGACGGAAAATCCTTGATTACTCCCTTGATGACAAAGGATTTATCCTGATCCAGGGTCAGAGTTTTTCCGACAGGCTCATCTCTGCCGAAATACTTGGATGCCGTGCTCTCGGTGACGACAATGGAATTCGGCTCCTTCAAGGCTTCGGCCGGGTCGCCCATGACGAAGGGGAAAGTGAACATTTCGAAAAACGAAGGATCGGTGACGCAAACGCGGCGCTCGTAGAACACCTTGTCCTCGAACTTGATGAGGGCCGTAAGCCGGTAAAATCGGGTGGCGTCGCTGACCTCGGCGATACTTTCCCGGGCTGCACCGGCTAAGGGGAAGGGGGTCGACGAGTTGTAGTCGGTCGCGCTGCCGATCTGATACGTCTTGTTGACTCTGAACAGCCGGTCGGCCTTTTCATGAAACCGGTTGAAGTCGAGCTCGTCCCGCACCCAGAAAAAAATCAGGATGGAGCAGGTCATACCGAAAGCAAGGCCGACGATGTTGATGAAGGAATAGGCTTTCTGTTTGCGCATTTTACGGAGGGCGATCTTCAGGTGGCTCCAGGCTAGCGAGGGCAGGAGCCGGGACGGATGCCAGGCGGGCCGGTCGATCCGCAGGCGCCGGATTTTGGCGTATTCGGCATCGAGGGCTTCGGCCGCATCCGGATCTTCGATGGCCTTCCGGAAGGCCGCCTCCTCGTCGAGGCCCTCTTTCACCAATCTGGCCGTCTCGTCCCTTACGTGGGATTCGAGCTCGGCCACATCGGCCTCTTCCATATATTGGCTTCGGAAGAGAGTTTTTTTCCATTCACGAACGGCCTTTTCCAGGTTGAACATATTCATTTCTCCTGAACAAAGGAATATCGATCTCAGTCCAATGAAGGCAGGGGCTTCCACAATTGGGCAAGAGCATCGGTAACCGATTGCCACTGGCGGCGTTCGGAATCGAGTTTCCTGCGTCCTTTTTCTGTGATCCTGTAGTAACGGCGAAGCCTTCCCCCGTCCGACATTTTCCAACTGGAAATAAGAAATCCTTCCTTTTCCATGCGGTGGAGGACCGGATAGAGCATTTTGTCCGACCATTCGAGGGTTCCCCCGGATATGTCCTTGACCTTCTGGATGATCTGATAGCCGTAGTCCTCGCCTCCGAGGAGAATGGAAAGGATGATGGGTTTCGAGGATGCGGCCACGAGCGCTTTATCTATCATCTTTTACTCCACAGCACAGGATATCCTGTAGAAAAGAGTATGCAAAGAACATGCCATTACAGCCTTCGGCTCAGCATCCCTGTCTTTCCTTTAAAAGGATTTCCTGGAACGCCGGCTATGTCCGCTTCCAAACATCCCCTGTCCGTTTACGGGCAATAATTTTCTATATAAGCGAATTGAAATGGACGACTTCTCTATTTCCGCATGGGCGGCTTATGGGCAATTTGGTTATGGTCATATGCGAAATAACTTTACACCCCCGCAAAGAAATTTTATGCATTCGGGGGACATCATACTTGTCTATTGGTGGATCAATATAGATGAATTGGAATTATATATGATATCACCTTATTTACGACCCCACAAAATTGTCGGCACCGGAATAATTCTGTATAATCGTGGTCTGAATGGCAGCTGAATCGACGGGATAAGAAACCGGAACGTTACTCTTATAAAGGGAGAAGGGAATGGACAATCAAGTTCTTGTGACTTACGCAACCAAGCACGGTGCGACAGCGGAGATCGCCGAGAAAATCGGACAGGTGCTTCGTCAGGCAGGTTTGGGTGTCGATGTGCTGGGCCGGGGCCATCGCCGCGGCGATCAAGGAAGCAGGACCTGCGTCTGCATCGGAATCGCAATAACAATATGCTGAAAATCATATTCGTGATCATCGTTCTTCTCCACGCCTTCATTCATCTATTAGGATTCGCCAAAGCGTTCAATATCGCGGAAATCGATCAGCTGACACAATCCATCTCCAAAATTTCCGGCATATTCTGGATGTCGGCGACTGTATTGTTCTTTGGGGCGATGCTGCTTTTTTTGTCGAAACAAAAGTCTTGGTGGATTATCGCCTTGGCTTCCGTCGGCTTATCGCAAATTCTGATTCTCCGGAACTGGGGGGATGCTAAATTCGGCACGATAATGAACATCATCATTTTACTGCCTGTCGTCATTGCATTTTTCGGGACTTTGCCGTCGAGTTTTCAGAATGTGTATAAAGCCGAGGTGCAAAAAAGACTGGCGCCCATCCCTGAGCAATCTGTGGTCAGCGAAGCGGATCTTCGACATCTCCCTGAGCCCGTGCAAAAGTATTTGCGCTATGTGGGCGCCGTTGGCAAACCGAAAGTACGTAATATCAGGATGGTATTCAAAGGACAGCTGAAGCAAAAAAAGGCCAGCAAGTGGATGAACATATCCTCCGAGCAGTATAACTTTTATGGCGATTACGCACGCTTTTTTTACATCAAATCATCGATGTTCGGGATCCCGTTCGATGGGCTGCATGCCTATGTCGGGGGCAAAGCGACCATGAAGATCAAGGTAGCTTCGCTCTTCCAGGTGGCCGATGCCAAGGGCGATAAAATGGACCGGGGCGAAACCGTGACCGTCTTCAATGACATGTGCGTCTTCGCGCCGGCGACTCTGGTCGACAATAATATCGAATGGGAGGAGGTTGATCTGCTGACGGTTATGGCCAAATTCACCAACAGGGATATCACGATAGAGGCCGTGCTCTCTTTCAATGAAGAAGGAGCGCTGATTGATTTTATTTCCGGCGACAGATACTACACGGTAAACGGTGATGAATACATCAACTATGAATGGAGCACACCCATCAGCAGTTACAAAGATTTCAATGGGAGGAAGGCGCCCACATACGGTGAGGCCATCTGGCACACACCTGAAGGGGAGTTCACCTATATCAGGTTCGATATAACAGAGATCGATTACAATCTCGAAATCTTCAAGTGATCAACCGATAGAATTCAAGCCTGAAGCTATCGCCATCGGTTTGGCCGGATAAATTTGATGGAGGCAAAAGTGGCGCAAATTGCGATAGGGATCTTCATGGCCTTGCACGGGCTGGTTCATTTGCTGTACCTGGGGCAGAGCGCAAGGCTCTTCGAGCTCAAACCCGGGATGATCTGGCCTGACGGCTCTTGGGCATTCTCGAAACTCTTGGGGGATGGAGGGACGAGAGTTCTGGCGAGCATTTCCTGCACAGCAGCTGCGATAGGCTTCGCTGCCGGCGGCATCGGAATATTCGCAGCGCAGGCCTGGTGGCGGCCTGTTGTCGTGATGGCGGCCGTATTGTCTTCGGCCCTCTACATTCTGTTCTGGGATGGAGGAACGCAGAAGCCGGCCGATAAGGGAGGAATCGCCCTTCTCATCAATTTGGTTATTCTAGCTGCACTGCTCGTACTGCATTGGCCCAGCCAGAGCTTTTAGATCGAGACTTGTTCATCAAGGAAAGTCCTGGGACACAATAATCCCAGGGACATCATACTTATCTATTAATGAACGCTGCGCATAATTACGAGTTAAGTATGATGTCCCCCGATTTCACAATTACGAGTTAAGTATGATGTCCCCCGATTTCATGTTTTCCAGAAGCAGCGAGATCCGGTCGGCCAACAAGCCGGTAATAAGAATGTGTCCCTCATCATTGGGGTGAATCCCATCCGATAGAAGAAGATCGTCCACCGATTGCCCCGGCTTTCGGCCGTAGTCTTCGAAACACTTGTGGACGTCGATCAGCACCACCCTCTCCGCCCGGGAGATATCCCGGACGTCCTGGGCATAAAGGTCGAGCAGCCGGTTGATTCCTCTGATCTCATTCACGTCCAGAAGATGCTTTTCCGTGTCGAAAATCTTCCTGTATTCGTCGGACCAGCGCATCGGGTTCGGCGTCATCAGGATGATTTGAGCGCCGTCTTTTTTTAACGTATGGATGAAATAAAGAAGATTCTGTCTGTACTGGTCCCGGGTCAGCCGCGGCTCTGTCGCGCCGTAATCGGCATCGATCCAGGAATCGTTGATGCCGAACCAAATGATCACGACGTCCGGCCTATAACTGCGAACGTCTTTTTCGAACCGGGCCCGCGCATCCTCGGTGGTGTGATTGCTGACTCCGGAGTTGATCAATTCGACATTGAACCCGCGCACGGCCAAGGCGGGGCCCAAACGCTGCACATACATCTGCTCGATGTCTTCTGACCAGACTTCGGTGGTCGAATCTCCGAAGGCGACGATTCGGACCGGCCTGACAGTTTCTGTGGTTTCCTTATGCCTGGAATTCGGACGAGCAGACAGGTTCATGTTCAGCAGCGAAAATACGGCGATGAAGAAACCTGCCGGGACGATTCTCATAAAAACTTTTCGGTAACGCATCTTTATATGCTCCCTCCATACATTATCGAGTTCCGGGGACACGATGTTCATCTAATCCAGGAACACCAGGAAAAATTCGTAATCAGGAATGACCTGTTTCGGTCTAATTGAACATCCTTGGGATCGTCTCCCTCCATTCACGGCGGCGCACGAGAGTTCCGTTCTCGTAAGCATAGCGGACAATGGTCACATAAAAGTTCTTCTCGTCGGAAGAGACATCAAGGGTGGTGCGCAGGTGCACTTTGCGGCCGCTGATTTCCATACGGCGGCCCGCCTCACCGCTGAAACGCGATTCGGCCGGATTGACGTCACGGGTCTCGTAATAGTTTCTTTCATAATCATAGTAGCTTCGGTCGTCGATTTCCGATTTGCTGTAGCCTTTCCATTCCACGCTGGTTCTCGTACTCCAGAGGTCTCGTTTCCATTCATAGAAACCCCGGGGCCATGGATAAGATTCACTGACAATAAGTTGAGATTCCGGACTCTTTTCCGGAGGTTCCGGCGGAAGGAAGGCAGGGGCTTTACGCTCCACTGACGGAATCACAGGAATTTCCACACATGTTTTTTCGACACCCAAATAGAGATCCGTGATCATTCGGTACGGCGTCGGCCAGATCATCGGAAAGAGGGAGTTGGAAACAGCAATGCGGACACGGTGCCCCGGTTTATAGGTCCAGGTGGTAAAATGCATTTCGAACTCGAGGTCGTA
>JAFGNQ010000114.1 GCA_016926925.1 Candidatus Aminicenantota bacterium | reverse complement strand
CTGCGCCGCGTCGTTTTTATTCATGAGCTGCCCTCCCAAGAGGTAGCTGTAATATGGATCTCCCGAAGGGGGGAGTAAGGCCGAGTTGATCCAAGGCAAAGGTAGAGATGCAACGGGAGACACGTAAAAATACTCTTCTTTGGAGAGAATCTCCCCTTTCGTCCGGTCCAGGATGGAAACGTGAATTTTGTATTCCGCAGGCAGAAAATTCTTCAGACCGAATTCAATTGCAAAGCACGCCGAAGATCCATTCTCGGAGAGTTTTCTTTCTTGGATTCGATATTCCTCGCCGTCCTTAAAAACTGTAGCCTTTAAAAAGCCGTTTTGTTCGAGGTCCGTGTTCAAGCCGAATATCTGAAACACGAGCGTTAGAACATCCGCGGATGTGAAGTAATTTTGAGAGACAGGGTAAAACTGGGTGCCATCGATCATGAAAGCTTTACTCAGCTTCTCATCCGCGATCTCTTCTTTTTTGTAAGTTAAAAGGAGATCGCCCAACTGCAAGGATGCAGCAGGTGGAACAGTGATGTCTTTCTCGAGAGATGTGAATTCTTTGGAAGCTTCGTTTTTCAATAGCAGACTCAAGCGGTAGCTTCCTTCAACCAGAGGAAACATATCTTGAAAACTGTATTTTTTCTGTTTGATTTTTTCGTACTGTTCCGTGCTCAGCTGCAGGCTCGAATCCTTTTGATGTTGAAAAATCAGATTGCCTTCGAGATCCGATACAGTTCCATTCACGGATATCCGTGTCACGTATCTATTCTCGACGAGATCCATCGAAAGAGGCTCGAGCTCGAACAGGTAATGGACAAAAAAGATGCCGGCCCGGTCTTGGATGACGCTAATCCGGTGATCACTCGGGATGTAGTTTGTCGAGTATTCGACTTCGATGGAATCCTTATATTTCAGGAGTTTTTGCGCATATTCATCCCGTACTGTTTTCTGAGGGATGGCGCTTAGACTGTTGAGCAGCCTGTCCGAGGCCATAGACAGACTTTCGGTAGAGGAGGGATCTCCGGGAATCAAGTTAAGGGATACGCGCGCCAGCCCTGGAGCCAACCGCAAGAGTTCTCTGTAGGCAGCCCTGTAATCTGTCTGTGTGATCGGCATGTTTGCCAGCAGGCTTTGAGGACCGTCCAAGGTGGGGCTGTACAATTTGTAATCACCGACCCCTAGCCTTTTGAAGAATACGACATTGAAGGCGTCGGGTAGGCCGTATTGGCTCATGCCTTGAAAGAACCAGACAATTGTCGGATAGACGGAGGAGGCCCCCTCAAAGGTTTCGATATTTTGCGGAGGGCCGAGAATGATGAAGATTCTGCCTCTATCGGTTTTCCAGCCAGGGACAGGTGTTCCTCTTTGAAAATTCAAATTGGCGTACTCGATTCTCCGGTAGTGTTCCTCCTTGAATTCGTTTCTCTCAGTTAAGGGAATGGGATCTCTCTGTTTCCAAAAGGCTTTGATGAAAAGATCTCTGTCTTTGTCATTCTTTAGCTGGAGATAAACGTTTCTTTCTTTAGGTGTGATGATATAGAGTACCTCTTCCTCGAGCCATGTTTTGTACTTGATCGAGAGGGGTTTTGAAGTGTGGTCTTGGATCGGTGGCTCAGCCATCCCATGGCCAACACTTCCGAGCGTGGCCAGGAGGACCAGCGTCATGATTTCAGCTGCTAATTTTCCGGTCCTGAATTTTTTCATGTAAAATGTCATTTTACATCGAGATGAACTTTATGCCCGTATGGGAATTGCTCTGCCAGATGACTTCCGCATAGGAGTGTATCAATTCCTTTCCGCCGTCAGGAAGCTTGAACTCAAGCTCGATGATCAACTTCGGAGCTACCTTGTGGTCCAGCAGCAGACACATACCGCCAGCCCCGATGTTTTGAACCATGACTTCATGGAATGATCTGTCCGGTATCCGGGAGCGCGCCTTCAAGTTGACCTCGACTCTTGGATATTGCCTCCGCTCCTTTGGCTCGGACAGGATGGGCTGCTCCGGCTTCTTTTTAGAGCGGGCTATCTTCAATTTGAGTTTGCTCATCGCAGGCTAAATAGTAACAAAGAAGCTCTTTTAATGAAAGGCTAAACAATGTATCGCCTTATGACAGCCTTTCCGCCTCCATGGATGCATTCCCATCTCCACGTTGGTCTCAAATTGAACAACTCGAGTAAGAGCTTGCCAAAGTTCGTATTCGTCAAAGACCGCTCCACCATTCTCCTGTGACTCAAACGGACTATGATTCGCTCTTCTGGCCTATTTCACCGGTTCTAGTACCGGAACAGCGGCTCCGTCCGTCACTTGACAATCCAATAGAAAAAATATTACTAATAAATTTTATTCATCGTCAGCCATATTGAATGGGAAGGAAGCGTTTTAAAGTCTTCAAGAGTCCTATCGACACGGCCCAACGCTTTGGCGATTTTTCAGAATAGCTTGCGTTCTTCTCATTCAGGCTGTGAATGTTAGCCGGGATTTTTATTGATATGCGAAGCGCAAAGTTTTTCGTAATTTCTGTGATAATGGGAGTGTGCGCCGCCGGATTTCTGTCCGGAGCCATTCCTTCATCGGAAAGATCGGCTCTTATTGCCTTGTACAACAACACAGGAGGCAGCTCCTGGTACGTAAGAGATAATTGGAAAAAGCCGCCGCTGGCCGCAGATGGATTCGCTCTGCCGGGCACCGAGAAGGATTGGTATGGAGTCATATGCGACACGGGCAACACCAAAGTCCTGCGGCTCGAACTCGGCTACAACAACCTTTCCGGAACGATCCCCGCTCAGATCAGCAACCTGACGCAGCTTGAGGAGCTTCGGCTTTATGGAAACAGTCTGACAGGCGGCATTCCCGCTCAGCTCGGTTCCCTGTCTCACTTGACAAACCTTGATTTGGGCCAGAACAATCTCGGCGGTGATATACCATCGGTCTTGGGCAACCTTTCCAATCTCAAAAAGCTGCATCTGGACTCCAATCAATTGACGGGTTCCATCCCTTCTTCCTTGGGGAATCTTTCTCAGCTTGAAAGATTGGTTCTCGCTTCTAATGAGCTCACGGGAAGCATCCCGGGCGAACTGGCGAATTGTTCCAATCTTGAATATCTTGTGCTCAGTTATAACCAAATTATCGGGAACATCCCTTCAGCTCTGGGAGACCTTGCCAAGCTCGAAGGCCTGTATATCTATGCAAACCAGCTCTCCGGAACCCTCCCGAGCTCTCTCGGGAATCTCTCGAGCCTGAAAGAACTTGCCTTGGCCGACAATGCTTTCGAAAGCGGCATCCCCAGCGCTTTGGGAAACCTGTCTTCCCTATTCTCTTTGGACCTCAGTCAAAACCTGCTGACAGGAGAAATTCCCTCATCCTTTGGGAAGTTAGCCGGTCTTGGAGGGCTTTACCTGTATGAGAATCAACTATCTGGAAACATCCCTCCAGAGTTGGGGAGTTGCTCCAGCCTGACGGAGCTGTATCTGGGAAACAATGCCTTCATAGGGAACATTCCCGCCGGATTGGTAAATTTGGCCTCTCTGCGGACACTCGATCTCAACCACAACCAGCTCACCGGCGGCGTCCCGAAATGGTTGGCCTTGCTTTCAAACCTCGGATACCTCGACCTCAGCCATAACCAATTGTCCGGAAAGATAGGCAGCCAGAGCGTTCAAGATCAAAGCGAAGCCTTTGAAATGGGATACCTGGCGAACCTCTGGTATCTAGACCTCAGCCACAACATGCTTTCAGGGACCATTTCTACGGTCTTGGGACAGTTGACTTCACTCAGGAAATTCTACCTCAATTCCAACAATCTGAAAGGGTCGATCCCCTCTACTTTGATGAACCTGACGGATTTGACACTCGCCGATTTCAGCTACAACGCTCTCTATACGGAAAACAGTGCCTTACGGACATTTTTAAACGGTGTGGATCCCGGCTGGGAAAACACGCAGACAATAGCTCCCAAAGGCCTCTCGCTCGTATATCTCTCAGCCTCTGTTGCAGAGGTCAGTTGGATCCCGATTGCCTACACGGAAGATGGAGGAGGATACAAACTTCAGTACAGCCTTACCCCTGGGGGATCTTATTCCTATTACGGCATGACGGCAGATAAGACAGTTTCTTCGATGGAGTTCGTTTTTCCGGATCCGGGACAGACCTATTACCTTGTGGTCGTAACAAAAACGGATCCGCACAGCGAGAACCTGAACACCGTCTACAGCAGAAACAGCACAGAGGTAACGACTGCTGACAAACCGGAGATCAATGTCAGATATGGAAGTAAAAAATTTGCCGATGGGGGAGCTTATAATCTCGGCACAAAACCTGCCAGTCTGATTAAAACGAATAATTTTCTCATATGGATAGAAAATCTCGGAAATTCGCCTGTGCTGCTGACGGGGGTGCCGCTTGTGGAGCTCACCGGCGCAGACGCCGCTAAGTTTGAAGTGACACAACCTGTCACGGACAGAATCGCTCCGGGCGAGAAAAAAGCTTTTTATTTGAAGGCTAAGGCAACCTGGGTGGATTTACCCCCCGGATCTTCGGAAACGGTCACTTTCGGATTTCTTATCGCCAACAACGATGGCAACGAGAATCCCTACAATTTCACCATCACGGTGAAGGTGCTTTACTGAGATGGGGTTTTATTTGCTGCTTCCGTAAACATTCCGGATGAAGTTCCCTCGCCTGGCGGTTTATTGAATTCACATCAGAAAACCGGAATCTTCTAAGGGTTATGTCTTTCAAGGTAATTTTCCTTGTGCTGGGATTCCCCAGCTCGTTCAAGTGGGCGTTCTGTTTGTAATACACTTTATGATTTTAAAGCAAGGAAGATCTCGGGCATGACTAGAGATGATTTTTATTTAAGACCCGAACAAGACTCTCTATCCATCCGGTTATGCCTGTTGAGGAATCGGCAATT
>JAFGNQ010000113.1 GCA_016926925.1 Candidatus Aminicenantota bacterium | reverse complement strand
CCGAAAATTCTTGCAAAAGGACGCTCCCACGGATGTACTGAGCTTCCCCATAAGGGAAAAAGGGGCTGACGGGAAGTACTACCTGGGCGATATCATCATCTCGGTTCCTCAGGCGTTCAAACAGGCAAAAGGGAAAAAACACAGCCTGGAGAGAGAGATGAAAATGTTGGCAATACACGGCTTCCTCCATCTATTGGGTTACGAGCACTTCGAAGGCATGGAGGAAGAAGAAACAAGGATAACGAATCTCGTATTTGAAGGAAAAAATGGAAATTGAATTCATCGAGTGGTTAGGATGCGGCCTCAGTTTCTTGGCGGCATTCATTTTCTCTCTTTTTCATATGTCCTTATGGTCGACATCGAAGATAGCAATCAGCCGCTTCCTGGAGGATAAAGAAAAGACGGATCGCCTTAAAATACACGAGATTTTCGATGATCTGAGAATTTCCGTCGAAATCATGCGCGCTCTCTTTCTCATCGCCTTTCTGATATATCTTTTCATCGTCTTCCCGGCCCTGGCTCTCTATCCCCTCTGGTTTTTACTGCTTGCATTCGCCGTTCACTTGATCTTCTTCAATTTGCTTCCCCGAATCATAAACACCTTGAACAGCAAAGGAATCCTGACTTTTTTTCTCCGGTCGTACAAGATCCCCTACTACCTGTGCAAACCGCTCCTTATTATTTTGAATGCGAAAGTTTTTCAGAGAGAAATCGAGGAGGAAAGAGAGACCTCCGAGGAGGAAATCCAAGCTTTCGTCGAAGAGGCCGAAGAAGAAGGCATCATCGAAAAAGAGGAAGGATTGCTCCTCAAAAGCATCGTCGAATTCGGGGACACGATCGTACGTGAAATCATGACACCACGCGTCAGTATGGTGTGCATGCGAAGGAGTGCCACCATCGAAACGCTCCGGGAGCTCGTGGTCAAAGAGATGCATTCACGGATACCGGTATTTCAGGACCGGATCGACAACATCGAAGGTGTGGTGATCGCCAAAGATTTGCTGGAATATGCAGGGGACGACCAGAAATCCAATCCCATCGAACCCCTTATCCGGCCTGTCTATTTTGTGCCGGAATCCATGAAAGTCGCCGAGCTGCTTAAGGAATTCCAGAAAAGAAAACAAAAAATGGCCGTTGTGGTCGACGAGCATGGAGGTGTCTCGGGTATCGTCACCATGGAAGACCTGATGGAGGAGATCGTCGGGGAAATCCAAGACGAATACGATAAAGACGAAATTCAGTTCATCAAGCAGACCGCCTCGGATTACATTGTGTTGGGCGTTGCCGAGATCGAGGATCTGGAGGAAATCTTCGACATCGACCTCGAGTGCGATGAATACAACACGGTCGGGGGATTCATAACCCATTACCTGGGGCGGCTCCCCGAGAAAGGAGAGCATCTCGAACTGAAGGGATTGGAAGTAGAGATCCTCGAAGTCGACCAGAAGAGGATCCGTAAGCTCCGCATCAAAAAGAAAGGGGCGACGGAGCCAAGTCAAAAATGATCCCCTCCGCCCTCAGGGATCACAGAAGGGGAAGCACTCACTGAAGAAGCGAATCGATGCCATGAACAAAAAAACAAAGGTCGGATACGTTGCCCTGACAGGGCGGCCCAACGTCGGCAAATCCACTTTGCTCAACAAAATGCTCGGACAGAAGGTGGCCATCATCTCGGATAAACCCCAGACCACCCGGACGAACATCCTCGGAATCAAAACTACGGAGGAGGGACAGATCATTTTTGTCGACAACCCCGGTATTCACAAACCCCTTCACAAACTGAATCGGAGGATGATGAATTTTGTCTACTCCTCTCTGGAGACATCGGATCTTATCTGTCTGCTCATAGACGCGACCTTGAAATTCGGGCACGGGGATCAATTCGTGCTCAATACCCTGAAAGGGACCTCCACCCCGATCCTCTTGTTGATCAATAAAGTGGATATCATTAAAAAAGACAAGATCCTCCTCCTGATCGATAAATACAAGGACCTGATGGCATTCAAAGAGATCATCCCCATCTCTGCCATAAGAGGAGACAACCTGGATGTCCTGGAGAAAAAGATTTTCGAGTATTTGCCGGAAGCGGAAAAGCTCTATGCGGACGACGACCTCACCGTCCAATCCCAGAGGTTTCTGCTGTCCGAGATCGTCAGGGAAAAAGTCCTCGCTCATGTACGGGAGGAACTGCCTTTCGTGACCGCCGTTTACGTCGACATCATCGAAGATCGAGGCATCAAAGAAGGGGACCCAGATAAAAGAACAAGGATGTACATAAAGGCATCCGTATTTGTCGAGAAAGACAACCACCGCAAAATCATCATCGGCAGGCACGGAAGCCTGATCAAGGCCATCGGAATCGAAGCGCGGCAGGAAATGGAAGAGATTCTGGAGGCCAAGATCTATCTGGAGCTTCAGGTCAAAGTCAAAGAGAGATGGCGCGACCAGGCCGATGTCCTGGACCTGATCGAAGGGCAGTAATCAACCGGACTGTCCATCATTTGAACAGGCATAAGGTTTCAAACTGCCTTTAGCCTGTTGACAGCTAATTAAACAGACACATCCTTAAAGTCAAACCCATTCGCTATCAAAATTCCTTGAAAGTACTGCAATCGCCGAGGTTTATCGCCGGGGCAGTAATATGGCTGCACAATGATTGTTTGAGTTCGGATATATCAGCGCTAGAAGACAATTCGCATTTGAATTATTTGTAGGATATTCCTCCAATTATGTGAAATTGGAGTTTGTACCGATTGTCCGCACAAGGATAAAAGAAAATAATTATTTCACGATGATCTCTTTCGATCGCATTAAAAAAAAGAAAGGAGAGATGAATGTTTTCCAAAATCAGCTTAATAGCGGTAATTTCCGGCTTGATTGCAGGGATCGTGCTGTCGGGATTTTCAGAACGGGTTAATGTTCCTAAAAACAATAAACCTGTTATCAGAGAAATCAAAGTGGCTGCCGAAAACGTCACTCTGTTCGTGCGCATAGCAGGCAATACGTCCTCAGGCAATGTGCTTATCGGCATTAACGGCGGACCGGGACAGTCGAGCAGCTATATGCACAATCTGGACAGACTTGCAGGAGATGAGCTTGCCGTCGTGACATATGACCAACGAGGCACAGGACAATCAACAGAACCTTCCGATGGCTATGAATTGACTGCGTATGCAGCAGACCTGGAATCGGTTAGGAAGGCTGTAGGTATCGGGGAAGCTCACATATTCGGCCATTCATGGGGAGGTCTCATCGCCATGTATTATGCTGCACTCTATCCCCAGAACGTCCGTTCCATCATTCTGATGGGGAGCGGTCCTCCCACCCGGAAGTCCGCACAGGCCGGTCAAGCAGAGTTGAATAAACGGATTGCCAGCCTGCAGGAACAGGGATTGATAGCCAGGACTCAGTCAACAAACATGAAAAATTTGATCGAGCTTATTCTTCCGGCCTATTTTTCGGATCCCAAATTCCCGATTCCTTTTGAATTAAAAAACACGGATTTCAATCCGGAAGCTTCTCAACAGACCGTGACCGCACTGGGAGACTGGGATCTCAGCCGTGAGGTGGCCGGGCTGAAGCACCCCATCCTGCTGCTCTGGGGTGAGGATGATCCTTTCGGTCTGTCTATGGCCGAGGTCACAAAGAACGCGCTGTCGCATGCAAAGGTGGAGCTTGTTGTGCTGAAGGGCTGCGGCCACTACTGGCATGAATGTGCGGATCTATTCTTTTTTCATGTTCGGGCTTTCCTCAATCTCCCATCCAAGCATTCCGGACGGCAGTGATCTCCTCGACAACCCTCAGATTGGAAGAGCGGTAACAAGGATTAAACAATCCCCGCCCCGCATTCTTTCTTCCCTGATTATTGCCTGCCAGTTTATTGTTCATTGATATAAGCTGGGCTCTGTACTAAAATATTGAATCATCTTCGAGTAATAAACGGCTAAAATTTGCGTACTGGGTAAAAAACCCTGATAAAATGGGACATCTGAGCCTTATTCTCATCATCCTGGCTTTCGGCGTGGGCATAGCTGCATCCGCACATGTCATTTTGCTCTACTCCCGATTCCCAATTCGTTATTTGAGGTTTCATTCGGCACTCTTGATTCTTTTGAATTCAGCGGTGTTTTTGGGTCTTTTGTTCAACTATTTACAAATCAACTTGATGAACCAGTCTTCCTTTGATAGGGCCGGCATCTATCATTACGGCTACTACTTTGTACTTTCGGTTCTGACCGCTTTTATTCTTTATGTATTCATCAGTCTGGTTTTCGAGCTTTTTAAAAAAAATTGGCAAAAAAAATGGCAGATGCTGTTTTGGATATTTTTCATTGGGCTGATCCTCGGTCAGATCATCTGTTTGCTCCTGAATCCCGAACCGGAGAGAACCTCTCCGTATGCCGCACTTCTTCTTGGGACTGCAGCCTCATTTTATCTGGTCAGCTATGTTCTTATTTTCCTGCTTCATTTTCAGTCAAAGGTCTTTAAAACCCAGGTTCAGAGACGGCTGCTGCAGATGCTTTCGCTGTTTTTGCTCCTGATTTTCACCGCATCTCTATGCCTGGATGCTTCTCAAATATTTGAAGTACTGACCCTGGAAGAATACTTGCTTTTGAAATCTCTTATTATTTACTTCCCT
>JAFGNQ010000112.1 GCA_016926925.1 Candidatus Aminicenantota bacterium | reverse complement strand
GTCTGGGAATAAATCCCAATATTGAAATGACCCATAACCAGAACAACGATTTGAAAAAATTCCAGCTTCGTCCCTTGAAGCCTGCCAAAATCTCTGAAATCAGTGAAGCTACGACATCCTCTCCGATTCTTCCCGAGGAGAGAGTCAATTTTCATATCGGTAACCCTGTGGAAGATGAGCGTTTGCTCGCCTTCTATCAAAATTGCGTCTTGGGCTCTTCGAAACCCCTTGCCGATTTCGTGGGATTCAATATTGACAGCTTGCTTGAAGAAGATGTCTGGACGGAGAGCCGGCGGGCCACGATCGATTTCATTTGCCGGTCTGTCAAAAGATGTGTCCCTTACATGCCGCGCGGCGGTTTTCACCGAAAGGATCCGGGAAAATTGGCCGATGATTTTCTGAAGTGGCTGATCCGTGATCAACAAGACCCTTTAAGCTATGATCTAGGTAAAGATACGGGTCGAAAAGAAGTCATCTTTGCCAGCGGTGGGATTCACGAATCCGTTCGAGTGATTCTGCAGGCTCTCAGCACCTACATGCTGTCCCTGCCGGCGCGTGTCTTTTTCTGGCAAACTTACCTGCCGGATCATCTGAAACGCTTCCCAAAGCTCAATCTGTCGGAGCTGCCCTCAGGAGAAGAAGAAGCTCTCGAGATCTTGGAAAAGGAGCTTTTGGGAGAGGATCGGTCTCCCTTATTTCTCTGGCTGGGAGCTGTTCCATCTGAAACTTTTCGCCGGCAACTGCGCCACCTCAGCCGCAAGGATTCACTCTTTTTCATGGAATCAAGCAACGCACCCAACCATCTCTCCCTGGCCCGCGAAGCCGGACTTTCCGATTGTGTGTTGAGGGTTCTGACGCCGTCGGCTATAGATCCCCGATTTTCAGGTCTTTCGTTATGTTTCATCATCGGAAACGCCGATTTTCTGAAGGCTATCGAAGCGGTTCATTTTGAGCTGAAAGGCACACCGTCCGCAGCCGAAGTGGAGCTTGTTTCCTTTCTTCTTGGGAGACGGGGCGACAATACCTCGACCAGTGATTCGGACCGGCATGTGCCCCACCTCTCCGACGGACATGATAGCTCTCGATTCCCTTTGATGCGGTCCCTTTCGGAGAATGTGGGACACTCAAGGTCCTTGAGAAAGGTCGAACGGATTATCGAATCGAATCTCGCGAAGAATGAGAGGTTGATGGCACCTTTCGTAAAGAATGCGGAACGGCTGGCGTGCAGGTTGCCTCGATTCCCGGGCATTCCCGAAGTTTTTGCCGATCCTTTTCTGGGCAGGCACCCGGCTGAAATTGTCGAAGAGTTTTTCCGTCGCCTGGATGATCGGAAATGGCCGTCTTTGTTGGGGCAGGCGTTCCTTGGTGTCTTTCTCGGCCACCATCCCCAATATGAGGCCGAGGATTGCATGGTTGTCAGCGGCTCTGCGAGAACGGCTATGAGCCTGCTCGGATTTCACTGCGGGATCAGGGAGATTATCACGCCCGATCTCAGCTGGACTTACGAACACTGCTTTCCAAAAGTCGCAACCGTTCCTTTAACCGAATCTCTATCTCTGGATAGAGAAGCTATAAAGGACATCGTCGAGAAAAGACTGAGTTCGGATCCTTCCTGGATCAAGCAGGGAGCCGTTATACTGAACAATCCGCACAACGCCAGCGGTCAGGCATTCGGTGAGGAGGAAACGGCCGCTCTCCTTGTCTGGCTGTTACGGAAGAATGTGCTCGTAATCGACGATCTCTCTTATGAGAATGTCGGTCCCTCCGATAGACTCGAAGGACCGAAAACATTGAGACAGACCGCCGATCGCCTCGTTAAAGCAGGCCGGTTGCGCAGAGATCAGACACAATCACTCATCACGGTTCATTCTCTGTCCAAAACGGATTGTTTTGCGGGAGCCCGGCTTTCCGTCGTGGAAATCAGAAATCGTAGATTACAAGCGAAGTTTCGGGACATCAATGCAACGGTCCAGCCGGACATTATGGCTGTCCTGTTGGCCTATCTCTTCTATCGCAATGACGAAGAAACCGTCCGGTCCTATTGGACGCTGCGCAACCGGGTTTTAGAGGAGCGCATGCGATCCCTGGAGAATGCGCTGCTCGATTTACCTCCGGAAAGGAATCCTTTTGGACTCGATATACGCCGTCCCAAGGGCAGTATGTATCCCCAGCTCGTGATCCAGGGGCTTCCGGCCGGAATTTCTTTGGACTGGCTGTCTTCGGGGTTGGCCAAACGCGGAATCGGATTGATCCCTCTGACCACATTTGCCCGCCTCGAACTCGGGTTCGACCTGGCGAGAAAATCCTTCCGTTTGACATTGGGAGGGGCGGATGGCGCTGACGTCTTGGCTCGCAAGACCCGGCGTGTTCTGATCGATTTGAATCGTATTATCGCCGACGAATCCACGAATTATATGCGGAAATCCATGGCGGAAACACGGCCCTTGCGGCATTACAGCGGGCTCTTCCCGGGTGCGAAGGAACAGTGGGACCACTTCTCAAGCCGCCTGATCGGCAGCATGTCGGAGCGGGAGATCGGCAAAAGGCTCCGGCAATTCGGGCTCGAAACAGACGGGGATAAACTCTCACGGGAATTCCTGTCGTCCTACATGCCTGACAGGATGGGGCTTTTTCGTCAAAAATTTCAAGAGCGCCTCGAGATGTCAAGTCAGGTCGTTTCCGAGGCATTCACGACGTTCAAACCCTGGATCGTGAAGACTCTGGAACAGGAGCTCTATAAGGAAACTCTGGAAGTACGGAAAGAAAAGTTCCGTCAGCGGTTGTTCGACCGGACCGTACATCCGACACAAGCCTACGCCCTTAGAGTTGAGACAGCCGTCAACCGGATCATCGACGATATCTTGTCTCAGCGCCGGCTCTCTTCGAATTCAGTGAAGTGTTTGAGCGATGACTTGCTGTCTGAGTTCCTCGGCACGAACGTTCCTATCCGGTCTCCTGAGGAAGGGGAGGAACTCGTCACGGATTTACAGGCTTTGCTGGATTCGGAAGAATGGGCACGATGGCAATGCCAAACCGACCTCCCTTCGTTCCTCTCCTTTTGGGGTGATTGGGACGGAAGCACCCGGCCATCGGGGCAGGGGCATCGGCTGGTGGCGGCCGCCCTGCTGGAGAACGTAACCCGCCTTTCCAGATTTCTGGAAGTCCTTATAAATGCTGCCGGTCCGGTTGATATCGATCCGAATTTGGTGCAGGAAGTGCGTCAGCTGGATAGGAAACGCCGGGACTTCTGGGGTCTGCTCAACCAAATCACGTCCCTGACCAACCAACTGGAAGGACGTTACCTCAATGTCCTGCCCTTTAACGTCAAACCCGGGGCATGGCGGAGGATTGGGATGCGGCTGCATCTGGCCCGGGATCCGGTTACCGTGCTTTGGCAGCATAACGATCGCCTGGAAGGGCGGATGCTTAAGCTCCGACAAAAACGGCGAAAGAATTTGGAGTATTATTTCCTGCTGAACAAGCGATTGCGAAAAACTCTTTACCAACACCTCGATTTAGTGGAAAAGAACCTCCGGCATCCGGATCTGGCTTATGTGGCCGGACGCTACAAAAGCATGCTGCACCGCTTTGCTCTGACACCGCGTATCCATCAAAAAATGATCATCTCACTCGATCAGTTCGCCATCGACACGACCGTTCATAACATAACGGAGCTTAATGAAATAGCCGGGAAATACGGAAACCCGGGGATGGTGATGGCGCTTCAGGTCAGTTTCTCCACCGACCCGGAAGCTTTTATCTCACTGGAGAGAAAACTGCGTTCGCAGCGGGAGGAGGTTTTCAGGACTCAAGAGGATTCCGACATTCCCTCTGTTTGGGTGGTTCCGCTGTTTGAAGATTTGGATACAATCAACAACCTCAAAGGATACTGCGGCCGTTTGTGGGAGTACGCCGTTCAAAGCCGCAGGCTGGATCAGACTCCGGCTGACCGGTTTGCCGAAATGGTCTGTGAGCTTTTCATTGCAGGTTCTGATTTGAGTCAGCAGGTGAGCCAGCCTGCTGCCGCCGACCTTTACAAGCAGGCCAAGCAGACAGCGGTTCGCTGGTTTGCAGAAAAGTCCCTTATCGGAAAAATCCGGATCAAATTGGGCAGCGGAGAGCCTATGCAGCGCCAGGGAGGCTATTATGATCCATATTCAGGCCGGGCGGCTGTCATCCGATCGCGCGATTCTTCGAACAGGTTAGAAGGGAATCTGAAGGCATCGACTAAAAGAAGCACCCAGTTTGCTGTGAGTCCACTCCGGGGGATTCAAGTCGGAGGCGAGTTCAGGACGTTTCAAAGCAATCTATCAGAGCGACTGCGCAGTCTATCATCTAAGGAGAGGGCGCAGCTCCTCTACCATATCTCGGAGTCTCAGAAGCATTATGAGCGAGAGCTTGTCCGGGCGGCAGAACCCTTGGAAGAAACACGCTTGAGTTTCGAGGAGAAGGGCTACCAAGAGCTGGGGATGTTGACAAGAGGCACAAAAGATGAACTCTATGATGAGTTCCTATCCACGGTAACGCGATGTTTCCGCCAAATCCTCTATGGGAGAGAAGAGGATGTCGTCGGCATTCATGCCATCTCTTATTTCATCTCGCGCAGCATGCCTGTTCTCCGTGACAGACCTGTAGTACGGCCCAGTCGACTCACGGCCGGGAAGTACGAACAGCGAGTCGTGGAGCGTCTTGCCCAGACATTGCCTCTCGCGAAGCATGGAAGTCTGTTGCGGGCAATAGGTCATAACAGGGCCCAGACAATGATTCTTGGGGTCAATCAACTGAGCACGGGATTGTTTCGCGCTCTGAATGAGTTTAAGGACGTTCTGTTCGAGAGAGGCGATGAGATTAACCAGCTCGGCGAGCGTATCCTCCTTAATCTGCCCGTCCAGGATATTCTGCACACACTGCGTCTCTATCATGAACCCGGTCTCAAATACTTGAAGCAGCTGGAGGCGGCCTTTCCAGCGGGGAATTCGGCGTTTCTCACGTTGCGCGAAGACATCGATTCGCTCAATGACCTGGTCGGATTGTTGCAGAAAGAATTTTTAAGGCGACAGGGACTGAGCGTGTCCGAGTTTTTCAGCGGGGATAAAATCGTCGGGAAACTTCTGCCGGCCTTGCGTCCGGATATAGCCGTTTTGCTGCAGCCTGATTTGTTCAACACGGACGACGAGGAGTTTCGCAGCTTTATCGACGGTCCTATTCCGGACTCTTGGATGAGTGATATCGAATGGTTTCTGGAACTCCCTTTGCGAGTCAGAGACTGGCGGCAGAGGATTTGGCAGTTAATAGGAGAGCCTGTGAGTCAACAGGTCAAGAGTTTTGTCGAACTGGCCTTGGCTATAGATAAACTGTCGACCGGGAAAAAATTGAAAGAGTCGCTGTTGGTCAGGGAAACCGCAGAGATCGGAAAACTGGGTGTCAAGATCGCCGACCTGCTTCGCGGTGCCGTCGACGACCCCATGCGTCAGTTCCTATCTTCAGCCGTCCAGTATCTGGTCCAAGTGCCGCAGCAAATGGAGGATGTGCCCATTGAAGTCATTCGGGCTCTTCGGGATGTAGAACAAATCGTCCGCATCGAAAAACAAGCCCTCGGACAGAAAGAACAGGATTTGCTCCGGTTTTATATCATGCAGATCGCCCGCCTCTGCGGTGAGAACGGCTGATTTGCGGGTTCGGACCGCGGTAATTTTATTTTTTTTCAACGAATGGGATTAAAATGGTGTCAAAAATCTGAACTGAGCGTAGACATCCCAATAGATTCAATTGCCTTCGCTAAATCAGGTACTCAAAAATGTGATGAGCCATAGCAGAAAATAACGAATAGGCATTTTAGATGAGCCAAAAGCGGATCACATATGAAAACATCCGAATATTTTTTGCGGCTTATGACATCGATACCTATGGCTTGGCTGACCTGAGTGGGGTAGCCAGCCTCACAGATAGCCAAGGGAACAGTTTGTCCCGGGCATTTTCCTTTGCTGTTCCCATGAATCCGAAAATTATGGCCGGCATAAAAAAGGGGCCTAATCGACGGTACGCGCATGAATATACCCGCGTAAACAGGAAGATCGATTCCGTCTCCGAAGCCTTGGCTTCCTATCTCGGAAATAGCGGATTTTTCGCCAAGGCCATTCCGGCGTCGGAGCGAACGGATCTTCTGAACATTAGAGGCGATTTCCCTCATAAAACAGCTGCGACTCTAGCAGGATTAGGCTGGATCGGCCGCAATTGCCAGCTCATCACCAAGAAGCGCGGTCCTTGGGTCCGGTTGGGGACGGTTTTCACCAATTTTCCCGGATCGCACGGCGGTAATGCTGTGGGGAGCTCTTCCGGAGGAACCGCTGTAGGAAGCGTATTCGGGAAACCCGTCACAAAAAGCTTTTGCGGGAAATGCCGCAAATGTGTCGATGCCTGCCCGGCCGGAGCTCTTGTCGGGAATTCGTGGCGGCCGGGAATTCCAAGGGAGCAGCTCCTCGATGTTTGGCGCTGTGACCTTTGGAAAAAGGAGAATTATTTCGAGTACAATCATGGCCACAACTGTGGAATTTGCGCCGCTGTCTGCCCTTTCGGTCAAAAAGACTGAAAAAAAATCGCCAAAAAGCGCCATATGGAAAGGAATCAATAGCTGCTTTTAGGGAAAGCGCGGCGGTTTTAATGTCTAGGATATTTTTGACGGGTACATCTGCCTGTATTTCCGAGCCGAATGGCACCTTGATACTCCGTATTAATGAATTGCAGTGCAAGGTTTGCAACGTGGGAGAGGTTGCATGATTGAAGCAAATGTGCCTCACCTCCACTGTGACGCACATGTTTTTTATAATCATAAGCATTTCATGGAATTTAATATATAATGGTTAGCATCAGGTTAAAAAAATGCAAAATCATGAAAATAAGAATACATCCCGGTCCCCTAAAAAAAGAAATCTGGATAAGATAAAGTGGATCGCGATATTGCTAAACGCTC
>JAFGNQ010000111.1 GCA_016926925.1 Candidatus Aminicenantota bacterium | reverse complement strand
TAAGTACGCACCGGTTCATTGAAATCTACCAAGCCGTCATCGACGAGCATACCGAGTAATACGCCCGTAACGCATTTTGTAAACGAACCTAACGGAAACTGCGTTTCCGCGGTGACAGGCAGCTTGCTTTTAAGGTCGCGGTAGCCAAAACCTTCAGCGAATACGACTTTCCCGTTGGAGACGATACCCACTGCGAACCCGGGGACACCCGAGTCCTTCAGTACAAAGTCGACATGCTCTCTAACCGCCGCAAGTTTTTTTTCGAGATCGAGGCCTGTCGACGAAGGATTCTCTGCGAGAACGGAAAGCACGACGAATCCGAGAACGACCAGCGTGCCGGCGATAAAACGCCTGACAAGAGTTGAAATTGTATGTTTCATGAGTATTTCCCTCTAAACCGATTAATGCTTTTTCTTTTAAATATCCTTATATTATTCAATCCGTCGATGAATGCCTAATCTATTCGTATATCAAGAACGTCCATCAAATAGATTTCTTAAGAATTGAAATAGCATTTGGAATAATTTGTAACATTTCCCAATCCAATGCATATTATAGATGGAGAACCCAAGGAAATTTATGATCAACTTTCAAGATTTGTACGAGTCCTTCGCCAGTGAAGTCTATCGATTTTCTCTTTGGCTGACAGGTGACAGTTTAGAGGCAGAGGACATCACCTCCGAAACGTTTATCCGTGCATGGACGCACAATAGTAAAATTCGCACAGAGACCCTCAAAGCCTACCTGTTCACAATCTCCAGAAATGTATATTTGGAACATCAGAGAAAAAGAAAAAATCAGGTAGGCCTGAAGGATGTTCATCCTGACCCCGCTCTAGGGCCGTATGAACTGACCGAATCTCAATTCAAACTGCAGAGAGTAAAGCAGATTCTTCAGACCCTGCCAGAGCTCGATCGCGCTGCTTTTGTTTTGCGCGTCCAGCATGAACTTCCCTACGAAGAAATCGCACGCGTTCTGGAATTATCCCTTACCGCAGCAAAAGTAAAGGTTCATCGTGTTCGCAAAAAGTTGATCGCGACATGTATCGATAAGGAGGTTTAAAAATATGGAAATAACACGCAATGTCATTCTAGATTTGTTGCCCCTGTATTCCGCAGATGAAGTGAGCACCGATACGCGTGCCCTCGTCGATAAATATTTGGAAACAGATCCGGAACTTGCCAAGGTCGCCCGGCAAATGGCCGCGCTGGAGAGAACAAAAGAGATTCCAGTCCCGCTTTCTCAGGATGATAAGATAAAAGCCTATAAAACAGCCAGGCGAATAAAGCTGATCCACATTCTCATCCTGGCGGGCGCCATATCCATTCTGCTGGTAACGACTATCTTTGTGTTCTTTTTCTCCTCAAACTAATTTTATGAATTATTCATAAAAAATGTCGATATTGCCATCACCTGCAAGAAACTTCAGATCAACGCCATTTCTCTATTCAATTGAATATTCTTACCGATACTCAAAGTCCTTTCTTTTCTTAATCGACATTTTTTACCCAACAAAATATTTTCAGAAAGGGCGAAGCGCACTGGATTAGCAATGATACGAAAAAGGAGAAGAAATCAAATGAAAACCAATAGAAAAAACACAACATCCAATTCGATGTTTCTAGTATTGCTAATCATGTTGAGCATACTTCTATTCATACCCGCCCGGACGTATACCCTTACGAGCGGACAAATCGAGGGTATCTGGCAGGGAACTTTAAAGCACTCCGGTATCGAACTGCGAATTGTATTCAGTATATCCCGCGGTCCGGACGGGAGGCTCACAGCCACTATGGACGTTCCTGAACAAAATGCCGCGGGTGTGCTTGTCGATAAAATCGATTTCGTCAGCGGAAAGCTGGTCCTTGAGATAATCCCGATCGAAGCTGTCTTCGAAGGAAAGATTACAGAGGACGGAGCAAAAATCGACGGCGATTGGACCCAGGGAGGCCTTGTCCTGCCTTTTGTGCTTGAACGAACCCAAACCAAAGCCGTTATCAGACGCCCGCAGGAACCCAAAGAGCCGTTTCCATACAAAGCCGAGGAAGTTGTATTCAATAACACGAAGGCCGCAATAACGCTTGCCGGAACCCTCACATTACCTTCCTCAGAAGGAACGTTTCCCGCAGTGCTGCTGCTCTCAGGCTCAGGTGCACAGGACCGAGACGAGACGGTTTTCGGTCATCGCCCATTTTTGGTGATGGCTGACTACCTGACACGTAGAGGCATAGCCGTTTTGCGCGTCGATGACCGGGGAACAGGCGGTTCATCCGGCAGCTTCGAGGAAGCAACCGCCGGGGACTATGCCGCAGATGCCGAAGCCGCAGTGACGTATCTTAAGAGCCGCAGGGAAATCAATCAAGAATCGATTGGACTTGTCGGCCACAGCGAGGGGGGGATAATCGCATCGATAACGGCCGCCCAATCGCCTGATATAGCCTTCATAGTCTTGATTGCCAGTCCTGGTCTACCCATTAAAGAGATGGAGTATTCCGAGCAGGCAAGAACGTTGAAAGCGCACGGTGCAAGCGACGACCTCATAGGAAGAAACCGGGCCGTGCATGAAAGTCTGTTCGCAGTAATCAGCCGGGAAATCGATAGCGAAGTCGTTCAGAATAAATTTGCATCGATCATAACGGAATTTTTCAATGGACTAAGTAAAGAAGAAAGAAAGACAACTGGGATAACTCAGGAAAACCTGAAAGCCGGCATTCACGATCATTTTCAGAGGCTGAACTCCCTGTGGTTTCGTTTTTATCTGAACTTTGATCCGGGAACGGTATTGCAGAAGGTAACCTGCCCGGTACTTGCCCTAAACGGTGAAAAAGATGTGCAGGTTCCGGCCAAAGAAAATCTCCCGGCAATAAGACGGGCGCTCAAATCCGGAGGGAACAAAAATTTCACGGTAAAAGAACTGCCCGACTTGAACCATCTGTTACAGACGGCTGAGACGGGAAGCATCTCCGAATACGGAAAGATCGAAGAAACCATGTCGCCTGCCGCATTACAAATAATCGGCGACTGGATTCTGGAACGAACTTCTGAGTAATTTCCCCGGAACATTTTTTTTCAGAGGCGCTCAACGATTCTGATCGAATCTCCGTCTAACGGAGTGAAAATCAGGATATAATCAGAGTATGGACCCTTTACAAGAAGAACAGGTGGTGGAGAAATGCCGTCAGGGCGACCTGAGCGCCTACCGAATGATCTACGAGCGTTATGAGCAACCGCTTCTGCGCACAGCCTGCCGCATGCTCGGCCGGCAGCAGGATGCCGAAGACGCGGTTCAGGACGCGTTCATGAAATTGTACCGGGGCATTCACGGATTTCGGAAAGGAGCACGCTTCAGCTCTTACCTCTTCCGAATACTTTTCAACGCCTGCACCGACATCCTTCGGAAAAGGAAGAGAGCTGTCGTCCAGGAGTTCGACGATACCGTACACTCTACTCATTCCTCGCATGAGATCCGCCACAGCATAGTCCAAGCGGTGGGTATGCTGCCCACTCAAATGAGGATGTGTTTCACACTCTTTGAGGTCGAACAATTCACCCAGGAAGAAATTGCAGAGATGCTGGGAATAAGCACAGGGAGTGTTAAGTCCAGCGTCCACCGTGCCAGGCAAAGACTCAGGACTTGGCTGCGCACATCCTCTGCGGGAGAAAAACCATGAAATGCAACCGATTCAGGGATTATGAGCAGGGAAAAATAGAGGCGGAAGAGTTCGCCCTTCACAGCCGCGATTGTTCAGTGTGCCGGGAGGAGATGGCCCTCGATGCCCGCCTCAAGGAAGGAACCCAGGTGTTGCGGGAGCCGGTTTCTGCACCTCATCTCTGGACCCGCATTGAAGCCGGGCTTCGGGAAGAGAAAAAAAGGACAGAAGCTCGCAGACCGCACCGTACTCCCGTGATCTGGACTCTGTTTCGTAATCCGGGGTTTGCAGCCGCAGCAACACTCATCCTGGTTGGAGTGTCCCTGATACTGCTTTTCAGTGTGAGAGGGTCGACACCGTCCAAAGGACACCTGACCCAAAAGGCACTGACGCGTATCGAAAGCAGGGAGCATGAATATATATCGGCTATCGAAGAACTCGAAAAGAATGTTCGGCCCAAGCTGGCGGATATGGATTTCGAGATGATGGCTCTTTACAGGGAACGGCTGGAAACCATCGACGCCCAGATTGAGCGATGCCGGACAGCCCTGGAGTTGAATCCGGCCAATGCCCATATCCGGCGCTACATGCTGGCCGCACTCCAGGATAAGAAAACGACATTGGTCCAAATTCAGGACTACCAATAGAATGGGAGGATATCATGAAGAGAAAATATAGCTTTTGCAAAATTACAGGCTATTTATTGTTGGGACTTCTTTATTCATTCAGCGAAACCGCAACCGCATATGAGGCCTCGCACAGCAGAGCAAAAAAAACACAATCCAAAACCTTTACCCAAAAAATGAGTGCCGTGCCGGGAAAGACACTTCGAATCGATGGAACCCAGGCTGATTTGACCATTTCGTGCTGGAACCGGAATGAAATCGCTATCGAGGGAAAAGTCGAGATAGGAAATTCGGATGCCAATTTCCTGAATGAATTTTTGAGCGATACCGACATTTCCTTAGAGTCCACTGATGACGGCTTCAGGATCAGTTTGGATTCTCCATTGTATGACGAGAGCGGTAGAAATCGAGGCGGTGTCTTCAAAAAAGTAAGAAAAATTCTTAGATCCGGAAGAATGAGCTTCTCTTTTTCTGCAACGCTCAACATCCGTATTCCCGCTAAATACTCCCTCGATGTGGATAACAGCTTCGGGGATGTGACGATCAAGGGAGTGCGCGGACGCCTGGAGATCCGCAACGAATCGGGCCAGGTGAAGATCACAGGATGCGCTGGAAATCTTCTTCTGGAAAACAGCTTCTCTTCGGTCACGGTCGAAGACTTCAACGGTCCTGTGGAAATCACGAACGAAAGTGGAGCGGTGTCCCTGAAAAATATCGGCGGCGCCGCCATCGTTCACAGCAGCTTCGAACCGGTGGATTTCATGAAAATTGGCGGACCGCTCACCATCCAGTCCGAAAGCAGCAAGATCGTCGGAAGCGATGTCGAGGGTGAATGCCGTATTACATCCTCGTTTCAACTGATCGATGTCCGCGGTGTGCGGGGGCGTTTGGAAGTCCGGGGCGAGAGCTCAGAAATCAAGTTGGACGACATAAAGAATGACGTTTTCATCGAGAGCACTTTTGCACCGGTCACAGTGAAAAACGTGGGAGGAGACCTCAAAGTGGTCAGCGAATCCGCCCTGGTAACCGTCGAAGCCATAAAAGGAAATGCGGAAGTCCGGAGTTCATTTCAAGGGATCTCCGTTAGCACCGTGGGGGGGGGAGTAAAGATAGACGGCCAATCATCTCAGGTGACAGCTCAAAATATTGAGGGCAATACTGCTATCAATTCCTCATTCGGAAACATCACTGCTATCGACATCCGCGGCTTTCTGGAAGTCAAATCGGAATCTGCCAGGGTCAAGGCTGCAGACATAAAAAAATATGTTGATATCGTTTCTTCTTTCAATTCCATAGAAGTCCAGCGCGTTGATGGAAATGTTGAGGTGCAGGGGGAGTCTTCGAGCGTTCTGGTGGAAGATGCCGGAGGAAATGTTACGGTTGATAATTCCTTCAATTACGTCATTCTGAAGCAGACGCAAGGATCGATCACGATCCGCGGAGAATCGAGTTCCGTCGACATCTCTCAGATCAAGAGGCTTCCGCCAGGGTCCAAAATCGACATCAAAACCAGTTTCAACCCCATCAAGGTTTCCCTGCCTCAGGACGCAGAGGTGTCCATATCAGCCTTCACCGAATTCGGCAGCGTCCGCTCGGACTATCCCATCTATGTCCGACAAGGGAGAGACCGCCGGATGGCGCCAAGTCCCGAACAGAAAGGCATTGTCGTCCGGCTGGAAACCTCGGGAGACATCACCATCAAGAAGGAATCCCGCAACTAGCGGGAAAAGAGAACCTATATCCGAACAAACTACCAGAAAAATTCCAGGGACATCATACTTAATTCAAAGATAGGAGCATGTCATACTTGTATGAGGAGGAGTACGATGTCCCTTGAATTAAATTGTGTCCAAAAGTTTGTTCAATTGACACCTTTGGAGTTCCCTGGTATTCTTTTCAAGCAAAGAAAGGGGAACAGTGACTGTCAGGTGTCCCAAATGTCAGACTAATAATCCTGATTCTGTTAAATTCTGTGGGGAATGTGGGACACACCTACATCCAGCCAAAGATATATCCATCACCAAAACCCTGAAGAATCCAAAACCGTTTAAACCCATCGCCGGAAAATACGAGATTGTTGAAAAGCTTGGCGAAGGCGGTATGGGATTGGTGTATAAAGCTAAGGACATTAGGCTTGACCGAACTGTGGCTTTGAAATTCTTGCCGCCGGAGATGACCAGCAATAAAGAGGCTAAGAATCGGTTTATCCAGGAGGCAAAAGCTGCAGCTGCTTTGAATCATCATCATATTTGCACCATCTATGAAATCGATGAAGTGGATGACCAAATATTTTTCTCGATGGAATATGTTGAAGGTCAGAGTCTCAAAGATAAGTTGGAGTCGAATCCTCTGGACATCAATGAAGCAAAAGATGTTGTTATTCAGGTGGCTGAGGGACTGAAGGAAGCCCATGAAAAGGGAATTGTCCACCGAGATATAAAGCCCGCCAACATCATGCTGACTAAGGAAGGGCAGGTAAAGATCACTGATTTTGGACTGGCTAAATTATCCTGGGGCGTTGACCTAACCAAGACATCCATGATTATGGGCACAGTCGCTTACATGTCTCCCGAACAAGCCAAAGGAGAAGAGGTCGATCATCGCACAGATATATGGGCCCTTGGTGCTATGCTCTACGAAATGCTCACCGGCGAGTTCCCCTTCAAAGGCACTAATGAACATGCTGTGATTTATGCCATTCTCAATAGGAAACCAAAGCTCGCATCTCAGAAAAGAAAGAATGTCCCTCGCGAGATGGATCACATCATTAATAAAGCCCTGGCAAAGGATTTGAACCGAAGGTATGCCTCGATAGAAGAAATCCTTATCGATCTTAAAAATCTCAAGGATGGATTACCCATAGCCCCTGAATCTGTCGCTGAAACTGCAGAGCTCAAAGACTATTCTGTGGCAGTTGTTAATTTCATGAACATCACAGGTAATCCCGAAATCGATTGGTTATCTGGAGGAATAGCCGAGACCGTAACTGTTGACCTCAAGAAGATTTCAGTCTTAAACGTTGTCAGCCGGGAGAAAGTCCACCATGCTCTAAAAACGCTCAATGAAACAAAGATGACCGAGGAGAACATTATCGATCTCGGCCGCATCCTAGGAGTGAAGTGGATTGTTTGGGGCGGATACCAGAAATTCGGAAAGGCCATCCGGATCACTACTCATTTTACGGAAACGAATACAGGAAATGTGATCGGTTCTTCACGGGTCGATGGTGTCATGGATGATATCTTCAAGCTGCAGGATAAAATCATCGCCAGCCTCATTAAGGCCTTTAACTTAAAGGTTTCAGACACGGAAATCAAGAAAATAGAAATACCTGAAACCATTGAGGTCGAAGCCTATGAGTATTACGCAAGAGGCCGTCAACTCTTGCTTCAGATGGGTAAAGAAGGTATTCACAAAGCTGTGGAATATTTCCAAAAGGCTATAACTGCTGATCCGAATTATGCACTGGCCTACTCCGGACTTGGATCCATTTACATGATCAAATACATCGCACTAACAAAAAAAGAGGATTTGGTAACCGGAATTTCTTATTTGGAGAATGCAGTAGAGCATGATCCTGACCTAGCCGATCCCCATTTATGGCTCACTTATGCCTTATCGAGAGAGCATCGCTTTGATGATGCCATCCGCTCTGGAAAGAGGGCCCTTAAATTAGAGCCTGATAACCCTCTATCCTACTACTTTATCGGTGTTGCCTATACCCTTCAAGGAGCTGTGCGGTACACCGTTGAAAGCTTTGGAAAAGCAATCCGGCATTATCAGAGAAATAATGATCTGCAGCCAAACTATCAACCGGCTTACATGAATGCAGCCTGGATTCACCTCCTCCGAGGCCAGTACAACGAGGCGAAGGAGAATCTGGATAGAGCAGTTGCCATCGAGGAATCCGGAAGAGCCGGAATCGTTCGATTTGTGGGAGCCCTCACCTTGATGGGAAACTTACATCTTCGACAAGGTCTTTTCGATGATTCATTCGAGTGGTACCAGCGGTCGCTGGTTCTTCTCGAAAAAACAGACCATGTGTACAGAGAACCATTCAAAGCTCTAACATACTGCGGTTTGGGAGATATCCATTTTTATCGCAGCCAATATGACGAGGCATTCAATCATTACAAACGTGCTCATAACACAATCACAAAAAGCCCACATGCATTAGGAATTGGCTATTTTTTAATACAGTCCTTTTTAGGAATGGCGAAAACTTTTAATGAGCTTGGTGTAAGTCGTGAGTCAAAGCAGAATTTCCAGGTGGCAAGAGACCTTTTTCATAGCAAGGAAGCTTTTGACTTCAGTTGGATCTGGGAGGGGTGTGATGCTCAGACCTATTATGAATTCTCGAGATATTTTGCTCTGCTGAACCGGCTGGAGGAGACGATAGAATATTTAAAGAAAGCTGCAGTATGTGGATGGCGGGATGTTCCTGCAATCGAATCGGATGAAATATTTGCCCCATTTTTGAAGAGGTCAGAACTTATGATAATTATTGAGAACCTGAAGGAACAAGAGCCTTTGCCCTAAAAACGAGTGGATAAAATTTCGAACAGGGTCTTTAGTGTGCTCCCGGATTGAAAAGAAAGTAATCGTAAGCTGCACGCGAAATCTGGGCGATTGTCTTTTCCCTAACAGATTCATCTTTATTGGATTCCTTGATATAGACTGAAATCACCACGGTCCCGGCGTTGTCTGGAAGAACAATATAGCCCACATCGTTGAGAGTCTGCCCGATTGTGCCTGTCTTATCGTGAACGACCGTTCCGGGAGGGAGGATTCCGCGTATACGCCCTTTCCCTGTATCACAGCGTTTCATTATATCCAGGAGGAGTTCCGTATGTTTTTTAGTAAGGATTTCCCCCTTCCATATTCTTTTTAAAAGATCTGTCATGGCTTGAGGCGTGGCGGTATCCTGAGGATCTTTATTGAAGGCCTCGTTGGATTTTTCTCTTCGTTCCGCTGTCAGCGCCGCATACACCGCATTGAGCTCTTCATGCGAGTAGACCTTATTCGGATCGACTTCCAATCCCAGCCAGTCCACTATGAGTGTCCATGTCGGACGGCTCACGGTAATATTCTGTATACCGATCTTTCGCATCCGCTCCGTCACAGCCTCCGCCCCTCCCGCAAGCCCGATATTGATGTCGGTGGCGCTGTTATCGCTGATCATCAGCATGAGAGAAAGAAGGTTTTTCACTGAGATCGAAACACCCGGTGGGCGGAGCCATTCGGAAATCGTGCCGCCCATCCCCCGGCAATCCTCTGCTGTCACGGGGATCATCTTATCCAGCGACATCTTCCCCTCTTCGACAAGGGAAAGAATCTGTACGGCAATAGGAACTTTATAGGTACTTGCCATGGGGAAAAGGACATCTCCGTTGACATAGAGCTCCCTTCCGGTCTCCAGATGAATTATCCCTACTCCGACCACTCCATCGGCGAGTTTGGAAAGCCTCACGATTTCGTTTCCCAGGAATTTCAATCCTGAGTCATTCCCCACAGTTTCCGCTTCTTGAGTCTGGCGAGGGAAGACAAATGCGCTTCCCGTCCCGAATGAAAAAACAGCCAAAAACACGAACAATCTTCGCAATCGGCCTGACGGGAAATGCCGTCTCCCGGAGGTGTTCTCAAATAATTTTTTTCTTTTCACAGCCACGTTTTTACTCCCATTCACTTCATCTCGACAGGGATCGCCAGCGGCTTACGGGGCAGCATCTCTTCACGCATAGCCGTATGGTAGACGAAAGCGGCCATGACGATCGCCGACTGCACCAGGTCTTCATCGACACAATGGTCATAGACATCCTGGTTCGTATGATGGATACCCGGAAAATAATCGAGCGGATCTTGGATGAACTGAAACCCGGGAATACCGATATAGTCAAAAGGCAGGTGGTCTGTCCCTTCTGTCGGCTGAAGGGCGATAGTCGTCACGCCCAAATCTCTCAGGGGTTTCATCCACTCCTCGAAGATGGGCCTGACCTGGAAGTTCTCCTGGATATAAATGCCCCGGATACGGCCTGAGCCGTTATCGTAGTTGAAGTAACCTGAAATCTTGAAGTAGTCGGGCTTCACGATCAATTTTTTTGAATCTCCGAGAGGTCTTCTCCAGTTTTTGTCGTAGGCATCGAAATCTATTTTTTCGAGGCTTTTCTTGTCTGTATCCCCGAAATGTTTATAAACGTAACCCCGGGAACCGTAAAAGCCCTCTTCCTCACCCGTCCAAAGTGCGGCCCGGATAGTGCGGCGCGGCTTAACCCCGAGCGCTTTCAAAATGCGCAGTGCTTCCATAGAGACGACACAGCCGGCTCCATTATCAACAGCGCCCGTCCCGCCCGCCCAGGAGTCAAGATGGCCTCCCAACATGACGAGCTCGTCCTTTTTGTCCGTGCCGGGAATCTCGGCAACGACGTTGTAACCTTCCAGGTCCTGGTCATAGATGGTGTTTCTGACTTCGATCTCTAGAGTCACAGGCACCTTGAGGTCCATGATCCGGCAGATGCGGGCATAGTGCTCGGCCGCCATAATGATGCGGGGGCTTTGATTGGGCGTCACGTGGTCTTTGCCGTTGCCCTGGTAAGCATCGACATGCACCGTGCCGAAGTCGCTTCGGCCCATTGAGGTTTGAATCAGGACTCCCACGTCTTCCAAAAGGTAGAACTCAACCAGTTCCTCCCATTTCAGCTCATCCGGTTTTTTTCCCTCTTCAGGACTTGGCTTTACAGGGATGGGCGTTTCGGTAAGCTCCTTGAGGTCCGCGTCGGAGTAGCGTTTGGCCGGGGGCGTAAAAGAAGGATGCGTCTTTATCGGAGGCTGAGTAAGCACAATGGCTCCCTTGAGCTTGCCCCTGTATTTATCCATGTCTTCTTTGGTCTTTATGATGGCCATAATGGGCGCGCCTGTAATTTTTCCTTTTGTGCCTAACGTCCAGGGGACGGGATAAGCAAGAATCGGTTGGTAGGCAGGCGCGATCATGTGGACCGAGACATATTCGTTTGACCAACCTAACCCCAATTCGCCGCAGGGCTCAACGGCAACATTTTCCAGGCCCCATTCTTTGAACTTGGCCACCGCCCAGTCATAAGCCTTTTTCATGGCCGGAGAGCCGGGGATACGAGGGCCGATGACGTCGGTCAAGTAACTCAAGGTTGCCATGATCTGGGAGCTGTTTATCCCTTCCTCCCAGATCCGGTTGATCATTTGGGTGTCGGCCCTATCCTGCTGTTGGGTAGGTCCAACTTTTCCAAC
>JAFGNQ010000110.1 GCA_016926925.1 Candidatus Aminicenantota bacterium | reverse complement strand
TCTATCCTTGGGCCCTGGTATTCAAAGGTCTGGGTTCTACGGTGCTGATTCTGATGTTCGTTTATATCTCCATTTTGGTCATCGGATTTATCTATGCATGGAAAAAGGGAGCTTTCATTTGGGAAAGGTAGGCGGGGAGTTCATTAAAAGAAGGTAGGCTATGGCCGGAGGCTGGATAACAACAAAACTGAATTATGTTTTGGGTTGGGGACGGAAGTTCTCGCTCTTTCATTATCCCTTTATCACCGCTTGCTGTGGTATGGAGTATATGTCGGGAGCATGTGCACATTGGGATTTTGACCGCTTTGGTTGCGGGTTGACGACCTTCTCCCCGCGTCAAGCCGACTTGATCATGGTCGTCGGCACCATTTCTCAGAAGGAAGCACCTGTATTGAAAACCATCTACGACCAAATGTGCGAGCCCAAATGGGTTCTTGCCGTGGGGGCCTGCACTCTCAGCGGCGGCATCTATGACAATTATGCCGTTGTCCAGGGAATCGATAACATCATCCCGGTCGACGTCTATGTGCCCGGTTGTCCTCCGCGTCCGGAGACCTTTTTGGATGCCATAGTCAAGCTTCAGGAAAAAATTCAGAATCAAGATCAAGAATGGCGATGGAAAAGAAGAAAGTAACAGAGATTCTCAAAGCCAAATTTCCCGGGAAAATAAAGGATGTCTCTTTTCCTCTCGGGGATGAAACGGTGATTATTGAGCGCGATGCCCTTGTCGAAATCTGTTCGCTTTTGGTGAAAGAGCCCTATGCGTTCACCATGCTTCTGGATATGACCTGTGTCGATTATAAAGACGATGATGAGCGCTTCGAGATGGTCTATCATCTTTTTTCTATTTCCAACAATAACCGGTTGAGGATAAAAACCCGGCTCTCCGAGAGAGATCTCAAAATTGACTCTTTGACCCCCATTTGGAAAAACGCCAACTGGCTCGAAAGAGAAGTCTTCGATATGTTCGGGGTGCATTTCAACGGTCATCCTTACTTAAGACGACTCTTTATGTACGACGGCTTCGAAGGCCATCCACTTCGTAAGGACTACCCGCTGCGAAAGCGGCAACCGATTATTCCTATGAGAAGAAAAGAATGATTTATCGGATACAACAAGAAGCCAAAAAAGAAAGCCTTATGGTCAACATGGGGCCTTCCCACCCTGCCATGCACGGGACGATACGTATCATGCTCGAACTCGACGGGGAGAAAGTCCTCAACGCAGAGTTGGAAGTGGGTTACTTGCACAGAGGATTCGAGAAAACATGTGAGAACAAGACGTATTTCAACCTTCTGCCCTATACGGACAGGTTGAATTACGTTTCCCCCCTGATCAACAACTTGGGTTATGTGATGACTCTGGAGAAACTGCTCGGCATCGAAGCTCCGGAGAGGGCTCAGTATATCCGAGTGCTCATGAGTGAACTCTCGCGCATCTCGGACCATCTCACCGCCCTGGCGGCCATGACGATGGAATGCGGCGCCTTTACCGTTTTCCTCTACTTGATCCAGGCGCGTGAGGAGATATGGAATGTCATAGAGCAAACCACGGGCGCACGCATGACAACCTCTTACATCCGCATCGGCGGAGTCCGGGCAGATCTTCACCCCGAAATGGATTCCTTGCTCGATAAAGCCGTCGACTCGACACGAAAGCTTCTGAAGGACTGCCGCGGTCTGTTGGACAAGAACAAAATTTGGATCGACAGAACACGAGGTGTGGCCGTCGTTTCGCCGGAGATGGCTGTAAATTACGGATTCACGGGTCCTTGCCTGCGGGCAAGCGGTGTCTCCTATGATGTCCGTAAGGCCCATCCGTATTGTGTCTACGATCAGCTCGATTTCGAAGTTCCTCTCGGTGAAATGGGAGATAATTTTGACAGATACATGGTCCGGATGAAAGAGATGGATCAAAGCCTGAGGATTATTGAACAAGTTAGGAAAAAAATTCCAGGTGTTGCTTCGAAAACAGGTATTCTTTCCAAAGTCGTAGAACCGGCTGAGGCAATAAAAGCCTCCCGGAATAAGAAAATCGAAGCCAAGATCGCTCTGTCTCCCAACCTGGAAGGGTCCGAGAAAGATGTCTATCCGGATATCCTGGCTGAGGGGACACAGTCTATCGTTCCTCCCAAAGAGGATACGTACACGAATATCGAGGGATTGATCAACCACTTCAAATTTTTCATGAAGGGGCACGGCATCAGGCCTCCGAAAGAAGAAGTTTATTTTTCGGTCGAAGGCGGGAGTGGGGAAGTGGGATTCTACATTGTCTCCGACGGAACGGATAAGCCTTACCGTCTCCATCTGCGAGGGCCCTGTTTTCATATTGTGGCCGCACTCGAGGAAATGATCAAAGGGCATTTTATTGCCGATATCATCCCGACCTTCGGGTCTCTGAACATGATCGGGGGAGAGATGGACAGATGAGTCCTGAATTTTCCGTACAGACAAAAAAGAAGATTGAGGAGGTCATTGCCTGCTATCCTCAAAAAAATGCGGCTTTGCTTCCGGTATTGCATCTTGCCCAACAGGAGTTCGGCCGTATTTCCCAAACGGAAGAAAACCTCATTGCATCTCTGCTCGATTTAAAACCCATTCAGGTGCGGGAAGTCGTCACCTTCTATACGATGTTTATCAGGAAGCCTGTTGGAAAGTACCACCTTCAAGTCTGTTCCAACATTGCCTGTTCCATCATGGGAGCGGAGAATCTGATCGATTATTTAAAAGAAAAACTCGGAGTCGAGATCGGCGAAACAACTCCTGATCAAAAATTCACCCTTACTACGGTTGAATGCCTCGGTGCTTGTGAGCATGCTCCCTGTATGATGATCAATTTCGATTATTACGGCGACCTGGATAAAGATAAAATCGATAAGATATTGGATGGTTTAGAATAGAAACGTGGACGAAAAATATTTAAGCAAACTTTTCGGCGTGGAACACGCGCACAGGATGGATGTCTACCTGAAGAATGAAGGGTATCGAGCTGTTCAAAAGGCTTTGAAAGAAATGAAGCCGGAACAGATTCTGGAAGAAGTGAAGACGGCCGGCCTCCGAGGCCGGGGGGGAGCGGGATTCCCCGCAGGTGTCAAATGGGGCTTTGTTCCCAAGGGCGTCGAGAAACCCAAATATCTGTGCGTGAATGCCGATGAGGGCGAGCCCGGTACTTTCAAAGACAAATACATCATGGCACACAATCCCCACATGCTGCTCGAAGGTATTATCATAACCTCCTACTGCGTTGGGATTCATACGGCTTACATTTATATAAGAGGAGAGTACGAGAACATCGCTCAGAGGCTCGAACAGGCTATTGCCGAAGCCAAGGACAAAGGTTATCTCGGGAAGAATATTTTGGGAAGCGGTTTTGATCTGGATATCTGTGTCCACCGCGGTGCCGGTGCCTACATTTGTGGGGAAGAAACGGCTCTTCTCGAATCTCTCGAGGGCAAACGGGGAAATCCTCGCTTGAAACCTCCGTTTCCGGCTTCGATCGGACTCTTCCAGTGTCCGACTGTCATCAACAATGTCGAGACACTCTCCAACGTTCCGTTCATCATCTTGAACGGGGCTGCTTGGTTCTCTCAAAGAGGTTTGCCAAAGGACGGCGGATCCCGGATTTTCGGAGTAAGCGGGATGGTAAAAAAGCCGGGAATATATGAATTCCCTGTAGGAACAAGCTTGAAAGAGATCATCTTCGACCATGCCGGCGGAATGAAAGATGGGAAGGAGTTGAAAGGGGTTATTCCGGGAGGAATGTCCGCCCCGATTCTTAAAGCCGACGAAATCGACATCAAGATGGATTTTGATTCTTTGGTGGAAGCCAAATCTATGCTGGGGTCCGGCGCGATTATCGTGATTGACAAAGACACATCTATGCTCGATGTTTTGCGATGGGTCACCAAATTTTACGCCCACGAGTCCTGCGGACAGTGCACGCCTTGCCGGGTCGGAAATAACTGGATTAAAAAAACTGTCGAACGCATTGCCGCCGGGGAAGGGAAAAATCAAGATTTGGACAATATACTTCGCTTGGCAAACAACATGTTGGGCAAGACTTTGTGCCCACTGGGTGATGCCGCTGCGATGCCCGTTCTATCGATTGTAAAAAAATTCAGACAAGAACTTGAATCTTACATAAAGAACTGAGAGCCGGAGAACAGGAGACAGATGGTAAAGATATTCATCGATGACAAGCCTGTTGAAGTTGAATCAGGCACCACTATCTTCAATGCCGCCGCACTCGCCGGCATATCCATCCCGCATTTCTGCTACCACCCTGCTTTTTCACCAGAGGGGACATGCCGGATGTGTCTGGTTGAGATCGAAGGTGTTCCCAAGCTTGAACTGGCCTGCTCCACTCAGGTTAGAGAAGGGATGAAAGTCCATACAAAATCGGACAAAGTGGTCGAAGCAAGAAAAGGCGTTTTGGAGTTTCTCTTGGCTGATCATCCGCTGGACTGTCCCATCTGCGATCAGGCCGGAAACTGCAAACTGCAAGATTACTACGAGGAATACGGACTGCATGACAGCCGTTTCTCGGAATTCAAAGAAAAACACAATAAAAAGAAAAAGCTGGGGAAAAACCTCCTCCACGACCAAGAACGTTGTGTCCTTTGTCGGAGATGTGTCCGCTTTCTCCGTGAAGTAACGAAAACTCAGGAATTGGGGGTCTTTGAACGTGGTGCGCATGCCGAAATCAACATTTTGGACGGGATCCCTGTTGACAACAACTATTCCGGGAACCTGGCGGAAATCTGTCCCGTAGGCGCGATCACCGACTTGGATTTCCGGTTTAAAACAAGAAATTGGTTTTTGGAAGAAGGAGATTCTATCTGCCCGCACTGTGGAAGAGGCTGTAACATAAAGATCCAATTCAACACACATTTCCATCGATTCCCCATGGCGCAGCGGGTCTTTCGAGTTCAAGCCCGCACGAATCCTGAGATCAATAGCTTCTGGATGTGCGACTTGGGCCGTTACCGGTACAAATATTTGGATGATAACCGCCAACTTGCTCTCCATGTCAAAAACGGTGACAAAAATCTCAGGAGAGAACAACTCCCCGATTTCGTTGCGGAAAAGATAAACAGACTCCGCTACATGAACAAGTCATCACGCATCGCTCTGGTATTGAACTCATGGCTCACGAATGAAGAGTTGTTTCTCCTGAAAAAGATCTTTTGTGAAGATTTGAAAATCGATAGAGTTTTATTTGCCGACCCCCCTCAGGCTGAGGCGGATGATTATTTATTGACTGCCGACCGTACGCCCAATCGGAGGGGAGCGGAAGAGATCGGGTTTGCATTGACGCCCTTGGATTTAGAAACTTTATCCGATAGGACAGAATTGCTTCTGATATTCGGCTCCTTCTTTTCAAGCATGGCGAATCCGGCAGAATTGAATGCCCTCATGGAAAATATTCCGGTTACGCTGCTTTTTTCTACCCACAAAACCGAGATAGACCCGCTCGTGAATCTCGTTATACCCACGCCGGCGATTCCTGAAAAGAGTGGGTCTCTGACTAATTGCAATGGAATCGTTCAGAGCTTCTCTCCCGTCATGGAAGCTCCGGGGGATTCCTGGGCAGAATGGCGGTTTCTTGTAGATTTGGCAAAAAAAATAGGAATCAACTTCCAATATTACAGTCAATTTACTTCCCCAAAAGCAATTCTGAAAGAGATGAAACGGGAAATCCCGTTTTTCGAGAGAAAAAATGATTGATACACTCATCGTCTTGATCAAGATCATCTTCGCCATGATGTGGTTTCTCATTATCGCACTCTATCTCACTTGGGCGGAACGGAAGGAAAGCGCCGTTATGCAGGACAGGATCGGCGCAAACAGAGCCAATATTTGGAAGTTTCGTATTATCGGCATTTTTCAACCTTTCGCAGACGCCATCAAGATGTTTTTCAAAGAGGATTTTACCCCTGTTTTCTCGAGAAGGTTCATCCACAATTTGGCCCCATTTCTTTCTTTCTTTTTTGTTCTGATGACGGTTGCCGTCGTTCCCTTCGGCGATGTGCTCAGAATCGGAGGGAAAGAAATCAAACTCCAGGTCTTGGATATCAATGTCGGGCTTCTCTTTATTCTGGCCATGCTCTCCATGAGCATCTATGGTGTCATCTTGAGCGGATGGGCTTCGAACAGCCGATGGACGTTGCTGGGAGGTTTGCGAGGGGCCGCTCAGTTAGTCTCCTATGAAGTAGCCCTGGGACTGTCCCTGATCGGCCTGATCATGGTGTTTCCGTCTTTAACGTTATCGAATCTCGTCCATTATCAAGGAGAAATGTTCTTCGGATGGCTTCCAAAATGGGGAATTCTTCTTCAGCCTTTGGGATTCATCCTGTTCCTCTTTGCCGCCGTCGCTGAATCTGAACGCGTTCCCTTTGATTTGCCGGAGGGAGAGTCAGAAATCATAGGATTTTTTACCGAATACAGCGGTCTCAAGTGGGGCTTGTACATGTTTACGGACTTCATGAAGGTTTTGATCGTCGCCTGCCTGCTGACGACTCTCTTTTTTGGGGGGTGGCAAGTTCCGTGGCTGCTGGCAGATGGATTCCACTGGCCGTGGGGTGGGGAATGGTTGCTGCCTCATGGAGTGGTTGTTGTGTTTCAAGTCTTGGCCTTTAACCTTAAAGTTTTCTTTTTCTGCTGGTTCCAGATTCTTATTCGTTGGACATATCCCAGATTCCGGTATGACCAGTTGATGGATTTTGGCTGGAAATTACTCGTTCCTTTGAGCCTGGTCAATATCGTCGGAACCGCGGTTGTGATGAGCGTGTTGTAAAATGATCAAAGCATTCGGGTATTTTATCGAAATAATCAGAGGAAGTATCATTACGACACGGCATTTTGTCGTGAACATGGTCTTTCATGTGCTCAAGTTGTTCGGAATCAAAACAAAACGGAAAGGGGCTGTCACCACACAATACCCTGAAGAAAAAAAAGAAATTGCTTTCCGCCACCGAAGCCTTCATAGACTAATGAAGCGGGATGACGGTAAGCCCAGATGTGTTGCCTGCATGTTGTGTGCAACGGTTTGTCCTTCCGAGTGTATCTATATCGAAGCAGAAGAGGATCCGAATCCGGAAATTCAAAAATTTCCCTCAAAGTTTATCATTGACCTGACGCGCTGTTGCTTTTGTGGCTTCTGTGTGGAAGCTTGTCCTGAAGACGCCATCCGGATGGACACCAACCAGGTCGAAATTGCTGAATACAGCAGAGAAAAATTGATCTACGACCTCGATAAACTCCTCGGATGAGCCTTTCCAAACTCATTCTCGGCCAATTTACTGTTCATGCACTCCGCGACGGTTTCTTTGCTCTCGATGCCGGTGCCCTGTTCGGAGTTGTTCCCAAGCCTATATGGGAAAAAATTTTTCCTGCAGATGAACTCAACAGAATCCATTTGGGCCTGAACTCTCTCTTGATCAAGACCGAATCAGCGCAGATTCTGGTCGATACAGGAATTGGAACGATGATTCCAGATAAATTCGTGCAATATTATGGAGTTGATCAAGAACCAGGACTCGTTCAATCGTTGAAGAACCTGGGAGTTGACCCTGAAGAGGTTGATTTTGTGATCAACACCCATCTCCACTTCGACCACTGCGGCGGAAACACATACAGAGATAAAAAGGACCAGATCCTTCCTGTCTTTCCCAAAGCGAAATATGT
>JAFGNQ010000109.1 GCA_016926925.1 Candidatus Aminicenantota bacterium | reverse complement strand
TAATTAGGAGGTGCCTCATGTTTACAGATGCAAGGAGCAAGAAGCTGGTTTTGGTGGCACACTGCATTTTGAATCAGAATTCCATTTCGGATAACACGGCTGATTTTCCAGGCACTTTTCAGGATTTGGTTGCGCTCTTACTTGAATACAATATAGGTATCCTGCAACTGCCCTGTCCGGAGTTGACATGTCTGGGATTGGACCGGGGTGATGTGCATGGGGCGGAAAGGCCGGTGATCGTAGAGAATTCGAGAATACGAAATGCTTTGGGTCAATCGGTGCCTACCAATAAACTCAAGCTAATCGTTGATCAAGTCATTTATCAGATAGAAGAGTATCAAAAAAACCGGTTTACAATACTGGGAATTATAGGCATCAACCGCTCTCCCAGTTGTGGAGTGGAAACGACATCCATGAATAATGAGGAGGCCGCCGGTATGGGGCTGTTCATGGAGGCCGTCCGGGAAGAACTGGGCAGCAAGGGAGTCGATATAAAGATGATCGGAGTCAAGACATCTGAGGTCGAAAAAAGTCTTAAAAAAGTTAAGGAGCTTTTGGATGGCCATTTCGAGAAAGTTTATTATGGTGCCTGAGGCATGATTTGACCTTAGCTTATAGATAAAGTGCCGGTCCGTACATTCGAGCGGGGCAGGCATGCCGGCACAGCATACCTTATAAGCCGAAAACGACCCCAAAAATCGGCTCTAAGGCCGAAATATTTCCCTTCTTAAAAAAGCAAGCCTATTATTATCAGTATGTTAGAAGCATTTTTCGTGGCCCGACCCCAATTCAGAATACCCAGGCGTATCCAATTTTTAGGAAGAATGTCCTGTCTGCCTGAGTGAGTCTGAAATCCTGGCCGCCGAAATAGTTGTCGCTGTATCCGAGAAAGAGCACTGTCCGGGCATTGATTTTGTAGGAGAAAAGCAATTGGGTGAAGAAACGCTCGTTTTTCGGTTCGATATCGAATGTATAATTAGAGGGATTGTAGTCATAGTTCACGTACTGAAAGATGGCCCGCAAAAAGGTGCGCACGTTGAATTGATAAACAACCATCGATTGGCTGATGTTTGCCGTGTAGAGGTGGGCGTTCTGAACCATCATTCGTTCATATGTGTGATTTAAGGAAAAGCGAAGATGCTTGCCGAGATTGTAGCTCAAATAAGGATTTAGCCTGATTCTTTGCCCCGGCCGGGTGTTCGCGTAATCGATTTCCTCTCCGAATATGGCGGACAAATATATCTGAATGCTGCTTGCAGGCCAAAAGCCTCCCTCTATCAGGAAATAGGCCTTTTTGAATTTGATTTTATTGTATGCCTCGCGGGATATCCACCCTCTTAGATAAAGGCTGGACTGCATCGTTCCCGTGTACGAAAACCAGAGGGAGGCGGTTCTGTTCAAAAGGGCTCCGCTGCGGTCTTCGAAGTAGTTGAACTCACCGCCCAGCTTGAAAGCCGACCACCACGATCCCGGCTGTGCATTCCAGCTGTAAAGCAGTCCGCCCTCTGCATTGCGGTATCCGACCCTGGGGAAATAGCCGAGGTCGGCCCGGAATTCCGGCCCCACATCCTCATAGTCCGCCCACCAACCCCAGGTCCGGGTGTAGTGATCGTATTCGAATGAAATGAGCCGGTCGTTGAAGGTTCCTGCGGGTTGATTGTAACTGTCTGCTACTTCGACGGGATACCTGGTACTGGAACCCAGGATCAGCAATTGGATTTGATTCGTCGGTGTCAGGCGGAAATCCAAATCTAATCCAAGGATTCTGTTGAAGTAGCCTTTTCCCTCTCGGTCGGTCGCAAGTATGCCTGCGGTGTACCTGCTGCCGAAATCTCTCTTATAGCGGAAGACAGAAGAAGTGTTCGCCGTATTCAATGAGGCAGAACTGGAATTCTGGCTTCCAGGAAAGATGAGATTGGTGACTTCGTCGCGCAGAACATACGCGCCGATGGTGTGGGCACCTTCCTTACCCGTGAGCTTGATGCCCCATGCAGGATCCCGTACCGTGCGCGTGTAAATTATGCTTTCCAGGGCGCTGAAAAAATCCGCTCCTTCGGTGAAAAAAGGCCGCCTTTCAGGATAAAAAAGTGCAAAGGGCTGGTTGATATCCAGTTGCATGGCATCGGCCTCGACCTGACTGAAATCGGGATTGGCCGTAAGATTGAGCGTCAGGTTCGGTGTCATGCCCCACCGGGCTGTGAGCCCTGCCTCGGCTTCCTGGTCCCGCTTTTCGAGGCTTCCACTCGGGAATTCAGGCCGTTCGTCGGTGCGGACTCCAATTATCGTAGGATTGATCTCGATGTTGCTGCCGGGGCTGGCACCTTCAAAGCCCTGTATCTTGAGAGCTTGACATAAATAGCAGTTGTTGCTCCGGTCTCTCGGGAATAATCCTATGTGATAGGCGTGTTCCCGGGGATACCGGCGCACCGCATCGAATCCCCAAATCTGGGGACCGTCCTTGCGCTGGAAACGCAGTGATGAAAAGGGAATGGCGATTTCCACGGCGTATCCCCATTCCGTGATCCTGCTGGCGCAGTCCCAAATCGTGTCCCAACCCGGATCTTCTCCGGACTGAGATTCGATTTCGTCAAACTGAACTCCCATGGCTGTGACGATGAAATCAAAACTCCGCCGATTGTCGTTGAATGTGTCGAAGATCAGGGCAATCCAGTCGTCTCCACCCAGGGTATCCCGATCCCTAAGATGGGCTCTGATGGCAGATGGATCGGGATCGTAGCTGCGAAAGGCAGCATAGAGATTTTCCCTATCATAAGTGAGAAGAACCTCTGTCTGCACTGGAGGAGGCACGTTTTCACCCGGACGGACTTCATATTTCAGTTCCAACAGTAGAGCGTTCTCCCAGGCCGAATCAGCCAAGACGGCATCGATTTTGACGGCTGTCTCTGTTTTGGGAACTTTGTAAGGATCTTCGGCGGTTCCGGTTCCCTGGTTTGTCGGAATCTTATATTGAAACGCTGCCTGTAACGGCAAAAAAATAATGATCAGCGAGATAATCAACCTCATGAAACGTAAAATATAGTTTTTAATGTGTTCGACCTCCTTTTATTTTTTGGACCGCCCTTATCTATTATTGATTCGAACTGATTGACTCCCAAGGCTTATCTAGATGCATTTAATCCCCAGCAGCAAGGAATTATGATTATTCGAGCTCGAGATCTTGAAAAACAGGTCTCTTTAATACTAGACGAAGCAAACTGAACTTAGGTTACGGTTTTTGCACAATTTATTAAATCTTGTGCTGTCTTTACGGAAGAGTTACGGCGAAGTATACGGTTTTATCGAAGACCGCTAATGAATTCAGACATCTTTTTTGCAGGAGTGCAGCGGATTTTGTTTTTTCTTGACAATACGTTTGTTTGATTTTATTTTATCAACAAATGATGGTTACCATGAAATACAAATTGATATGCCTCAATGTTGAAAAATTGTGAGTCGAGAGCATTTTT
>JAFGNQ010000014.1 GCA_016926925.1 Candidatus Aminicenantota bacterium | reverse complement strand
TACTCATTGGATTCGTCCCAGCTCCCCTTATTGGTAAGACGGGTTTTCTCTCCGGTGATGAGATTCCTTATAGCCAAGTCACCTGTTTCCCAATCAACGACCGAGACGTATTGGCCATCGGGAGAGACCGCACCCAACCATCCATCGAACATGACCTCGAGGCCTGATAAGAGCCGTCTCACTCTCAGCTCCGTATCGATATTCTCAATGACAGCTGCCGCCCTTACGAGATTAGAAAGTTTTTCTTTGGCCCGGTTGACTGCCTCAGTCTGTTCCGGATATTTTTCAACAACCTCCTGGAATGCGCTTTTAGCCTGGCTCAGCCCCAGCTTTTCATAGCAGATGCCGATGTAATACTGCGATTTTGCGGCATATACGCGGTCGTCAGGATACTTCCGGATGATTTCTTTAAAGAGCTCGATGGCACCTTTGAGATCCCCTTTGGTCTCCATGGTGTATCTGGCCTTCTCGAAGAGGACTTTGTGCTCGGGGGCATTCTGATTGCCGAAGGCCGTGATAATCAAGGCAGTCATGGATATCAGAATCGTGGAAAGGACAATTTTTTTAAATTGCATGGTGAAACTCCTTTTTTGGTTTTTCACCATTCAATCTAGCTCCTTTCTTCTTTTTTGTTGTCAAACAAATGTCAAAGAATGTCAAAGATTGTCATCGGTCCAAGAATCTGTACCCTTCCCCATAGACGGAGAGGATATGCTGGGGATGAGAGGGATCGTCCTCGATTTTCTTTCTCAATTTCAGGATGTGGTTGTCTATGGTGCGGGTAGTCGGAAATTTTTCATACCCCCAGACTTCATCCAGAAGATCGTTGCGGTTAACCACTTCTCCCGGCCGAGAGATGAAATATTTCAAAATTGCCGCTTCCAGAGAAGTCAACTCCCATTCCCGGCCCTTACGCTTTATTTTGAAATGATTGAAGTCGACTTCCACATCACCGAAGGTACAGACATCCGGGATCGATCTGCCCCCTCTTTGCTCCCGTCTCAAGTGGGCCTTTATGCGGGCCAGCAGTTCCCGGATGCTGAAAGGCTTGGTGATGTAATCATCGGCCCCGATTTCCAATCCCAGCACTTTATCGATCTCTTCACCTTTGGCGGTGAGCATGATGATGGGAGTGCCGATCTTTTTTTCCCGCAGTTCCCGGCAAACCTCCAGCCCGTCTTTTTCGGGGAGCATGATATCCAGCAGGATCAAATCCGGTTTCTCCTTCGCAACGCACTCAATCCCTCGAGCTCCATCGGCCGCCCAAATCAACTGATACCCTTCATCTTCGAGATTGAGCCTCAATCCCTTGACCAGGTCTGCTTCGTCTTCGATGATCAGGATCTTTTCTTTCAAGATTTATCCCTTAATCCTGTCGATTGGGAGAATTAGGGAAAATGTGCTCCCCTTGCCCGGCTCGCTTTCCACCTCGATTCTTCCTCCATGGGCCTCGGTAATGTGTTTAACCAGAGTCAGCCCAAGCCCGCTTCCCTTGGCATCGGATAATGCTTTATTTTTTAAGCGATAAAATCTTTTAAAAATTTTCTTGATTTCTTTGGGAGCTATTCCTATACCCTTATCTGTCACCTGTAGGATGATAGATTTATTTATTTGGAACAACTTGACTTCGACTTCCTTTCTGTCATAAGAATACTTCACGGCATTGCTCAGGAGATTGATCACAACACTGGAAATGGCTTCCCGGTCGAAGCGTATTTGCGGGATACGGGAATCAATATTCTCTTGGATAGAAAATCCTTTCTTTTCCAGGTGGTATCGGTAGGATTCTAGAGCGTCCCTCACCACTTCGGCCAAGTTCCCTTTTTGAAAATCGAATTCTTTCCTCCCCATGTCGATCCGTGAGAAATCGAGCACATTGTTGATCAGGTGGGAAAGGCGTTCGCTTTCTTTGGTGATGATTTCATAGCATTCCTCTTTTTGAACAGAGGAAAGATCCGTTTTCCGCTGCAGTGTTTCCCCGTAGAGACGGATCAGAGTGAGAGGAGTTTTCAGTTCGTGGGAGACGTTATGGACGAAATCGGTCTTTTGGCGGGTGGCCTCTCTCTCCCGGATGATGTCACGAGCGATGAGTAAGGCTCCCAAAACCATTAAGGTTACGATGACCGAAAGAAGAACTCCGTAGACAATTACTTCTCGTTTGGCAGCTTGATGGAGGTCTCCCAATCCCGGTTGGGACACGACGAATTTCCAGGGGAGAGGGAATTGCCGGTAAGGTAGCGTTAAAAAAGGCGAAGATTTAATTGCCGCGTCTTTATCTAAAACATTTTCTTCGCCATCAATTATCCGGGCTTCTAAGTTCGATTCTTTTTCGATGCTATTCAATATTTGAGGAATGATCGTTTTCTTCCATGATACGAGATCCCAGCAAAACCCTCCGCATATCCCAGGTTCAAGACGGGGGAGGAGTTGATAAGAAATGATATAAGGATGGCCCTTATATTGGACAAAAAAACGGTCGGTTTGATCCCCTTCTTTTCCTGCTGCATGATTTATGCGTTCTTTCAATCGGGGTATTATCTCGGAATTCAAGAAATCGGCAAACAGAAGGTCTTCCAGGAAAGCCGAGTTTTTCTGCTTAAGGGATTGGAAAAACTTATGACTTTCGGGAAGATCTAGCTTTCTCAATTCTTCTCCAACGGAGGATTCTATTTCCTTGATAAAAAAATCGTAGGCGGCGATGTCGATCAGCCACTCGCCTTCTTTGATTTTTTCGTAGAGAAGGATCAAAGATTCGACGCTTTTTGTATTTGTACTCAGGTGTTTACTGATTTCATAAAGCTGAAGGGAAGCGATTATGCCGTAGGGATGTCCAGCCTTGTTTTTCAGATGACTGTATTCATTGAGAAGCTGAACGTAAAATTCAGAAGCTCGCTCATAATTTTTCAAAATAAGGTGGCATCGCCCCAAGGCCTCTAGGGCATGGACCTTGTGTCTTTTAGAGGAAGCCTGCCGGAAGTACTTTTGATAGAGTTCGGCGGCTCGAAGATGATCTTTTTCGGCGAATTCTAAATTTTCAGCCTTCCGGAAGGTCAAATCAAGTGATTGTTGGCGGGAATTTTTTTTCTCTGCGAAATCTAATTTTCTATCTTTTACCCGTTCCGGATAAATAATGTGATGATCCCCATCCAACAAAAAATATTTTCCTTGAGCTGAGGGTCCGCCTCCGGTCGACAAATTTTCAAAATGTTCTCTGGCCAACAGTTCTTTTTCTAATTTCCAGAGAGCGTTTTCAAAGGATTTGAGGGCGGCATTCCCTGATATCCAGAGGTTTGAGTCCAGGAGTTGTTGGAGTGTTTCTCTCCGCTGGGCAAATGTTTTCAGACTCAGATAAGCGATGAAAAGAGAGGGCAGGATTATAGCCAACAGGAAGATGATGGTGATCTTCTTTTTGGCCAGAAGACCAGAAAAAGAGAATGTTTTCATGATCGATTCAAAGAACCTCCACCTTTGATTTCATTATAGGCGAAGGGATACCACAAATGTCAAAATAATGTAAAAATTGAGCGTGAGGATAAAATCTCTTTTTAGCTTATTACCAAATCCCGGGGAAAAGGCGGAAGCGCGTTTTCCGGGCGTATTCCGGATAGCCTTCGAGTTCAGAGTGAAGGGTTTTTTCTTCGAAGCGGGTGCGGATGATGAGGAGGATGGCGCAGAGAGCGCTGGGGATAAGGGCATACAACGACCCCAGGGCAAGCGGAATACTGATTATATATACTATCGAGCCCAGATACATCGGATGCCGAACAAACCTGTAAGGGCCTGTAGTAATGACCTTATGACCCCGCTCCTTTTGGATTTCCACGATGCGGGAGAGATAGGTGTTCTCCTTAGCCACCCTGGCCACCCATGCGACCGAAACCACAAAACAGAGGAAGCCTATGATTTCGACGGGGACGGGGACATGGGACCACCCGTACCGGACCGCATCGAAACCCGGAATCACATAGACCGGAATAAAAAAGACGGCCAGGCCCACACCGATGAGCTTATCCCATTTCCTTTTCGGAATCTTTATCCTGGATCGCTCCCGGAAGAGCTCGGGGTCGTATTTCTTCATCCAGATAATGATGGCAACTCCGTATATGAGGAAAATGGCGAGCCAAATCCAGGCTTCGGGCCAGTTGAGGGTGCCTGCCGGCAAGAAAAAAAAGCCCGCCTGAAGCAAAAGGAAAAATATGAACCTAGGCGCTATGCGTGTTTCAGATTTGTCTTCAGCCATAATTCCTCCTCTCCGATAAAAACCGGATTTCTGCTCTAGATTCTTCACTTTATTTCTCTGTTCAGAATTTTCTGAACCTTTGATGGATACCATGAGATTTTTCTCTGCGATAAGGATAACTTTATTATATTTCAATTGCCCTCATTGTCATCACTCAAAAATGTGATTTTTCGATGCGATGTTTTCTATAGGCACCTTTTTTTTGTTGCGTCTTCGTTTTTTTCCTTGGAGAAAAAGTAAAAGACCTGATTTGTCCATGAAATGAGGCGATGCGAAGGAGGTGGTTTGGCGTCAGTTTATCCACTCGTGTAATTCCTATACATCCTTATTTTCCCGGTTTTAAAATGCGTTCAGTGTCAGCCGGAGTCATTCGTCATTGAACTAAGATTCCGCCTGTGATATAAGGCTTAGGGAAGGGGTAAATAGGATATACCAGAACAATTTTTCCCATTTCTTCGTAAACAAGAATGGAAAGGAGGGAGAATGATGAAACGGATAGCCGGACCAATTCTCGTCTTTTTTGTATTGAGTCTAGCTATGTTCGGGATGGAGGAATTCTCCAAGGAGAAAGCCTTCGAGCACATTAAGTATATGGCCGGTACGATCGGGCCGCGGCCTATGGGTTCTCCTCAGGAGATAGAGGCTCTGGCCTACACGGCGAAAAAGCTGGCCGAATACGGTTGCGAAGTGGGCTGGCAGGTGGTCTCGCAATCGAAGAGCGTCAACACGAACAGCGCCAATGTCTACGGCCTTTTGCGCGGGGAAAGCAACCGTGAAATCGTGCTAGGAGCGCATATCGATTCAGCAGGGCCGGAAATACCAGGTGCCAACGACGACGTCTCCGGCGTGGCCGCATTGATCGAGTTGGCCCGCGTTTACAGCCAGAGACCGCATCATTCCACCTTGGTCTTTGTTGCTTTCGGTGGGGAGGAGTCCGGCTTGGTCGGTTCCAGGCACTTTGTAGAGCACTATCCTCTAGACAATGTCGCCTTGATGCTGCAGCTCGACATGACCAGCAATGATTCCCCGCTCATGCTCTGGCCCGAAACCAAAGAGCATCAGGCCCCGAAATGGCTGGTTGCGGCCAGTATCGATGCCTTCCATTCGCTAGGGTACCGGAACATCGACTATCCCACCCACTTTCAGAGCACAAACAGCGCCCTGGACGGAGCAGGGTCGGACCACCAGCCATTCATGAAAAAGGGGATCCCGGCTATCGCCTTTGTCAGCGATGTCCGTTTCCCCATCCACACCCGCAACGACTCCGTCGAAAATTTCAAAATCGACGGGTTGGAAAGAAGTGGAAAGCTGATCATGGAGCTGATCGACAGGTTCGACAAGGATCAGCCGCCAGAAAATAAAGACCATTACATGCTGGTCCTTCTGAACGAAAAGCCTCTTTTCATCAGCCCGACGCTTCAGGTCATCTTTCTTGTGCTCAGTTTCTTTCTGGCCGGATTGGCTTTGGTTGTCACAAGAAGAAAGAGAGTCGATTTCGAGGAAGGAAAAAAGGTCAAGAAGTCCTGGCCCAAATTGGCGGTGCTGCTTCTTATCATCCTGATCGTCATATCTCTGGCCGATGGAATGATGCGACTCCTCAAGGGCCAGCGCTTTTTCTGGTACGCTCATCCGACGCCGCACCTGCTGCTGATCGTTCCCTTCGCCTTCTTGGGAATTTGGCTGGCTCTTCAGCTTCTGTGGAAATGGAAGCTGCGAAGGGATACCTTCTTCTATCTTATAAGGTCGGCCGTCTATCTTTCCGTGTTCATCCTGGCCGCCTGGGTATTTACAGGACCCCGCCTGGCGATTTATCCCGCCTCTGCTCTCTTTCTGATCAGCTTAGCCTGTCTCATTCCCTGGACCTGGTTGAAGGGAATTCTATGGCTCATCTCGCCCTATTTGATGCTGCGCCTCCTCTTCATCCCTCAGTACTACGAGTTCGTCTACAGGGGAATTGCGCCGGTGTTCTTAGAAGCTCTAAACTCACCCTTAGCTTCCTTTCTATTTTCTCTGGCTTTGATCGTGCTTATGTTCATCTGGTCCATGCCTCTTATGCTGGGATTTGCTGCGGTTCGCTACAGTACCCGGCGCGATCTCTTCTGGCTGAACCGGTTTCCAAAAAAAATTTTTCTCCTGCCTGTGGCAGCACTCATTGTCGGTTGGGCAGTCTATCTCCTGACGCTGCCCAGCTATACCTCGACCTGGGAACAGGAAGTCCACGTCAACCAGAGGTATGATGGCGAAAAAGACAGAACATATATCGAGTTTCACAGCGGGGATTATCTAAAGGGAATCGAGACGAATATTGCCGGAAAGCCGGAACGTTTGGATTCAAAATCCTGTATAAAAGAGATAGATTATCCCCTGGATTTGGATTGGATCAGAGATAGCGTTACTCTACAGACAGAGGAGGAAGGGCAAGAAAAGTGGGTGCGCATGGATGTCCTTCTCGAATTCGAAAAGCAGCCCTATACTGTAAATCTGGAAGTGAAATGCAGCCAACCCTTCACAGTGGAAGATTGCAACCTGCACTTTCAAAAGAAAATTGCGGAGAGAGCCACCCTCATCTGGTACAGCTTTCCGCCCATGAGCTTACAGCCGAGACTTACATTGAAGATTCCGAAAGAAGCAGAGTTGAAAACAGAAATCACAGCCACCTTTTTGGAAACACCCATTCCCATAGCCTGTGAAGGGGATAGCAAGCACTTTATGTACCGGGCGATCATAAAGCGAAAGCTTGACTTGAGTGATAAAGGCCTGTAAACAATTCATTTCGGTCTTTGTCGCGAGCTGAATTTTTCCGCGCTGAGTTCCTTTTTACCTGTATCTCCCTATTCTAAGTGCAAATGGAATACAACCTGGAAAATAGCAGCCTGGCTGCGTTTCGGAGTCGTTTGACATACAGCCGGTGATTGAGTTAAATTACGGCATCCTCAGCAGGGCCTGAGGCGGAATGTCGATGCCCGGAAAACCGCCTGCAGTATCTTCAGCAGTGTGTGGTGAACGGGATCACGAATGCAAATCGGGATAATACAGTGTATCCGTATTTGAGGTTGTTCAAGACACTCATCAGAGCCAAGTTCGGATCTTCGATGGATATTTCCGATGAGAGCGTGGTGAAGATGCGGGTATTCTCAGGGGATATTGATTTTTATCCGGAATTGAACAACGGCCGCCACTTGACCCTGATGGATTTGGGCCGCTTGGATCTTGCGATGCGCTCAGGTCTATTGAAGGTGGTTCATAAAAGGAAATGGGCTCTGGCCGTGGCCGGTGTCAGCGTGCGTTACCGTCATCGTTTGAAGGCCTGCAAGCGATTCAATCTGCATTCCCGCATCATCGCCGTAGATAGCCGCTGGTTTTATTTTCTTCAGAGCACCATCCGTGAAGGTGAAATCCATTCATCGGCCCTTGTCCGGGGGGGAATCACAAACAACCAAGGTATAGTTTCCCCAAAACAAGTACTGACTGCGCTGGGAAAATCGGATTGGAATCCGGGAATGCCGCAATGGGTCATGGCTTGGGCGCATGCCGAGGAAATGAGGCCTTGGGGAGAAGCCCCGGTTGGAATGGATAAAGAAAAAACATCCGACTGAATCAGGATGGAGAAAAAGGTGATTTCCAGTCATTGCTACAGTCGGAATCAATGCTATCCGGACAGCTGCGCTGAATAAACTACGCTATTTATGTCAATATATGTATCTTTTTCCTCTTGCTAACTCCAAGCCTTGGTTAAACGCCTCAAGGTTAGTGTCGATCTCATCAGGCGGCAGCATTTCCAAGATGACTGCCTTTAAATCATTCCGGCAAAGAGGCAATTCCCCTAATTTTGCCAGTGCACCGATCATAACCATATTTCCTAGAATGGCATCCCCGAGCGCAATGGCCGCATCTGTTGCCTCCAATATCCATACAGATCTGGCAAGCTTTTCCAAGGCCGCCCTCAAATTCTGTGCTGAAGGATAAGAAAGTTCGCCGGCAATGACCCCGATAGGGTGGATCGGCCTGGAATTGCAGAGCACTTTTGTACCGGGATTACCAAATCCCACGAGAACTCGAATGGTTTCGACAGGTTCCAGCCCCATTATCATATGAGCTTTGCCTTTAGGGATTTGGGGCGACCAGTTGGGATCAGAGGATATCCGCAGATGACTCATCACCGATCCTCCCCTCTGACTGGCCCCAAAAGCTTCACCTATGGTGACGCAAAAGCCTCTGAGGCTCATCATTCCGCCCAATATCCTGGAAGCCACGACATTTCCCTGTCCCCCCACTCCAGAGATGATGAGATTGTAAGGATCCTCAAAGAGCACCGGTTTCCCCATGATCAGATCGCCTCTCTTCTGCTAATAGCACCCGCCGGACATATGGAAGCACAAACTCCACAGCCTGTGCAAATCACTTCATCAATCTCGGCAACTTTTTTCTCTTTGTTCCAGATGAGCCCGGGGCATTTAAAGACGCGAGTGCACAACCGGTTGCACCCGCAAGCATCGCCTAAACATTTCGTATCATCCAAAATCATATCGTAAATTTTGCTGTGTTTCTTTTCCGGACTTAAAGCACAGACCTGTTTCAAAACGAGGACATTGACGCCTTTTTTTTCATTCAACATGTCCAACAGGATGTTTTGTGTATTGTCCAGATCGAAGGGATCGGAGACTTTAACCGAAGCACCTATGGCTCGGCAAACGGAGGGAATATCGATAGCGGGCACATCACCTCCTGTTGCATCCCATGACAGTCCCGGATGGGGCTGAAATCCTGTCATGGCCGTTCCGCCGTTGTCTAAAATAACAAGAATGACGCGGGAATCATTGTGCACGGCATTGACCAGAGCGGGCAAGACGGCATGGAAAAAGGTCGAATCTCCTGTAACGGCCAGGACAGGCTGATCTGTGCCGAACCGAGCGAGCTTTCCGAATCCGCTGGCCAAGCCGGCTCCTGATCCCATAGAATGCAGAGTTTTGAGGGCTTCATACCCGCAGGAAAGCATGGCCAGGGAATAGCACCCGATATCACCGCAAACAAATCCGTCCCGGCCGTCCTTTTGAAGGGCACAATGGATGGACCAAAAGGATGCCCGGTGTGGGCACCCGGCGCAGAATGTGAGCTCCCGGGCTGGGACAGCCCAGGAGGCTATCTCCTTCGCAAGCTTGATATAAACCGCAGAAACGGGCTCGTAATCGACATCCAGAATTTTTGAAAGGGTATTGACCACCAAGTCAGGATTCATCTCTCCCGCCTTGGGTAGCATCCCGTCATTTTTTCCAAAAAACGCTTTGGCGCCGATTTGTGGAGCGAAATCCGCAGCCAGGATTTTAATATTGTCTTCAAGAAAGGGAATGACCTCTTCGACGATCAGGACTTTTTCTGAACGCTCCAGGTGTTTTTTTACGAGCATGGGGGGAAGCGGCCAAGTCGTTCCTAATTTCAGGAGACCGACGCGTTCCTCTGCTTCGAGCAAATGGATGGCTTCTCTGCTGTAAAGACTGCAAACGCTGCTGGCGATGACCAGGAGTTCAGGATTATCGGGACCTGAGTAGGTATTGTAGGGGGAGTCTTCGAAAAGCTCCATTGCGGCTTGAAGCTTGCTCTGCTGGTGTGCATGTTTATAAGGAGGCGGATAGCTAAGGACAGGCCCTTCCAGAGAATCAAAAAAACTTCCGCTGTGCTTGAAATAAGCCTGAATCTTCTTTTTGGTAATTTCGCCGAAAGTCACATTGCCGCTGGCGTGAGAGAGTCGCGTCACGCTGCGCAAAATCACCGGATTTTTGATCTTCTCGGAGAGCTCGAAAGCCCATCTTGTCATATCCTTGAGTTCTTGGAAATTACCGGGTTCGAGCAGGGGGATTTCCAGAATCCGGGCAAAGTGGCGGGATTCGCCCTCATTGGCGCTGGAAAGAGCTCCCGGATCGTCGCAGGGCACTATTACCATTCCGCCTCTGGTTCCGGATAAGCCAAGGTGCAGGAGAAAATCAGATGCCACATTTATGCCGTTTTGCTTCATGGCACACAGAGATCTCAAGCCGGCAAAGGAGGCGGCAGCGGCAATTTCCATGGCGACTTTTTCATTGACAGACCATTCGACGTACAGATGGGCAGACTCTGAAACCTGGGCAAGATGTCCTACGATCTCGGATGAGGGTGTTCCCGGATAACCCGTAACGACACTGACGCCGGCCTCGAGGGCGCCGCGTGCAATGGCGGTATTCCCCATCAGAAGGTATTGTTTCCCTCTCCGGCCATCGGTCAGGACAGGCATATTTCCTCCGCTTTCTGAGCCAGGATTCGACGCGCAACCTTTTCAGGCATCCTAAAGACGGAGTGCCTGCCTCTCGAAGCAGTGTTGAGAAGACCTTCTTTCTTGGCTCGATACACGGCCTGCCTTTTCTTATGGGCTGCGGATTCACACAAATGCTGCAGACTTTCTTTAGGCATTTCACCCGTTTCGAGATATCCGGCCTGCCCGGCGGCATTGACGATTCGGTGTCCCCTCTCGGTACGTATTATCAGTGTGTTCCATTCCGGCCTGCCTTCCAAAATACCCACCGATACGTCAGTCCACTCCGAAGTCATATCCGGGCAGATCCTGCAAGAGGCAGGAATCAAAGGTCTTAGGCGATCGAGAGGTATCTCTATCCTTGTCTCTGCCGTATGGACAACCATTATATTCGATGGCGGCGCAGGGATATCCATGCCTGTGATCCGTTGCGTTCCCACATAGGCCGAGAGAAGAGAGGTAAACTCCCGAGTATCTACCGCCCAGGTACAGAAAAGACCGATGACAAACTCCACAGGATCGTGGAACTCCTTTTCATTCAACAAATTGCCTCGCATCTGAGCAATTGAGAGGCCCTGGCAGGGCGTCCCCACCACGCCCATCCGGCAATAGCCTTTTTTCGCGCCCAGATTTAGTGCAGCCAAAGTGGGAGAGGCCGAAAACTTCGATCCTGCGCATTTGAACACATCTTCCGGTTGAGTTACCAATCTGGGGATGGGAATCCATCCTTCCTTGTCTGTCAACACCGCCGCATCGATGATTCCCTCTTTTAAGGCAAAAGTCATTAAGGACGATACCGTTCCTCCTGCCTGATAGGAGCGGCTGGGCATCTTCTTGCCTGCTTTGGATGACAAGATTTTAAGATAAGTACCTAAGGGCCTTCCTTCATAGGGTTTATTCCACATTTTTTTCGATAATTCGTCCAGGTCAACCTCAGCCATGGGACAATGCGCATAACACCTGCCCTCAGCTAAAGTGCAGGGAAAAACCATGATGGTTTTGCCGCGATAATTTTTGAGGTAAGGACACAGGTCTACACACCCGCCGCATCCGCTGCAAATGTCCTTTTGAAGGACATCCCTCAAAAGCTCGTCAGCACCATAGACCTGACTCATGAATCGCTCAATGTCCTTTCAAGTTTGTCTTCAATAAACCTTTGTCTGCAAATCCTCTAGAAATCATTATTCGCTCCGGAAATCGTTCAGACACTGGATTCACAAAGATTTACGCTTACAGCCTATCTGCCTCCTGGCGGGAGATGCGTACAAAAGTCATTTTTAACGGCTTCGACATAATAGGGTACGGCTTTCCTGGAAATCCCCTGGCTCTGATCGGGCAGGAGTATGAGGTCTTAGGGTTGATTTATAAGAATTTCCTTTTTGTGCTTGTGACAAATTTCCTCAATACCCATCCGCTAACATGCTGAGGCAAGGATATCACACCGAAAACGACGGGGTCAATGACTCAAAAAGCGAGGGAAGTCCCTCGAGATCTAACCCTTACCCAAAGCGCGAAGGCGCAATTTTGGCGATTAAGGACCGGTTCAGCGGCTTTCGGGCACGGCATCTCTCAGCAACTCGAGAGCGTTCTTGAGTCCCACATCCCCCGGGCCCGCGCCCTTATAGTGGCCGAGCCGGACAACGACCAGATCGTGGGAGGGGATGATGATCGTCTTCTGATTTCCCGCACCGGCCATATAATACGCATTTCTGGGAACGGGGTAGGTTCCCGTACGGTTGATCCAGAAGAAGCCACCGTAGATGGGCCTGCCGTCGGCTTCCCAAGCCGGCGCCACCGTGCATACGAATTCGGTGAAGCCTTCGGGCAGAATGCGTTCGGAGCCCCACATCCCGTCCTGGAGGTAAAGGTTGCCGAGGCGAGCCCAGTCGCGAGCCGAGCCGAACTCGTATCCTTGAAGCAAAAAATTCCCATAGGGATCCGTCTCCAGAATCATATTCCGTATCCCGAGCTTGTCGAAGAGGGCCTTCTGAGGAAACTGGTGATAATTCTCTCCCCTTCCCTCCACCGCCAGTCGGATCAAGTAATTGATCAGCACCGGATCTGAGTTGCGGTACCGGCCGACCGTGTTAGGCGGCCACTGTTGGGGGCGTGTCGCCGCCCATTCGAAGGAATTCACACAGCCGGTGTAGACATAGAGATGATCGGGATAGCCGAGGGCAGGATCGAAATCGGGATCCTGGGGTGCGCGGAAACGCAGGCCGCTCGACATGCGCATGATGTCCGCAATCCGAATCTCGGCTCGCGGGTCGCCCTCTCCCTGCCACTCCGGAACTGGAGCCGGCTGCCATAGATCGTACACTCCTTGCTGGATGAGGATGCCCATGAGGGTGGCGGTGATGCTCTTGCCCATCGACCAGCTCTCGAGAGGTGTATGCATATCAATACCTTCACGGTAGCGCTCACCGATAATGCGTCCTTTCCAGGTCACCACAAAGGCGGCGGTCATTCCTTCGGGGGGGCTAAAGGCTGCATCAACCGCCGCGGTCACTTTTTGGACATCGATTTCTTCGGGCAGCGGTTCGTCGGGGAGCATGTCTCCCATGGGCCAAGGTAGACCGGTTGGATCGGGCAGGGCGCTCTCTATGCCGACGGGAACGAAGTAGACCGAGTCCTCACCGATCGGCAGCGTCACACAACCCTGGTCTCCATAATACTTTGCCGTTCGGGTCACGCCGTTGGGCAGTTTCAGGTGCACCGCCTGGTTCTCCTTGTCAATGACCCTTTCGATGACGTAGGCGCGCTCCTCATAGGGACTCGTGAAGTAGCCGATGTTTTCGGCTGCGAAATCCGGATCGAGACCGGTTATGAAAACCGCGGAACAAAGAATCTTAGCGAAGCCGGCAGTGTGGTGCCCGAGAGGATCGCCGGGAGGTGGCACGTACGGTGTGTCGAGCTCCAGCGAGGCGGCACGCGCGAGCAGTTTGTCGTGGCGTGAAACCGCGGTTTCATCAGCCTTCTGCTTTGCACAGCCGACCGAAAATATCGTCACAGCAATGACGGTTATAAGACCGAGGAATCGAGTTTTCATGCAGGCCTCCTTTCACGGTGTCCGGTTAGTTGTTATTGCTCAAACCGTAAACCGATCACTTTCTCTCCCTCTATTTCAATCCAGACTCTTTCGTGAGCTTAATGAACGAGGGTAGACAGAAATCGAATTTAATAGCCCTGGCCGCAGCAAAACCGACCAGGTCCTCGTTGTGAGCCATGGCCAGCCAGAGTTGGTGGGGTGACCGGGCAGCGTCCTCGGTCGGCATTTTGGTGGTGAAGACCGCCTGGAACAGGCCGTCCCTGAACTCGGGAAAACCGATTGAGGGTCTCCCCTTTTTGTTTTTGTATTTCTCGCCTTCGACTTTGAGCCAGACTTTGCCGCTCTCTTCGACGAGCATTTCAACCGGGACTCTGCCCTCGTAGGGCGTTATAGCTCCCGCCCATCGGCCGACGAGCCATGGAGGCGGTTCAAATTTTTTCGGTGTCTGAGGCTCTTCTTTTTTCGGCTCCTGTGCCCGCTTTTCGGAATACTCCGGCAGCAGTGCACCGAAGATGAGGTGATTTATGAGGTCTATGTCCTGGATTTGTCCGTTGCAGAGAACGACAACGGCTATGTTTTCCTCGGGAAGAATGCGCAATGTTGTCCTCACGCCTGGCATGCCGCCGCCGTGGGCGACGATTTTGTACCCGAAGGTTTCTCCCACGGACCAGCCCAGATGGTATCCGTGCTTCGGCAAACCTGGATCAGCGTCTTCCTTCATCAGGTCGATCGTTGCGTCTTTGAGGATGGGGTTTTGGTCCGGCAGGTGGTTCTTCAGGTGGAACATGCCGAAACGGACGAGATCGTGAGCACTGGAATAGACAGCCGAACCGCCACGGTGGTCGAAGTCATAAAAGGGAATGGGGCCTCCCTTTTGTGGCCAGTACCGTTCTGCTACGAGTTCATCCGGAGGTCGGGATGTAAAAACAGCCGTGTGTTTTAAATCCAGAGGATCGAACACTTCGGACTTCATGAAATCCGGATAACTCATCTTTGCTGTTCTCTCAATGATGTAATCCAGTATGCCGTAGCCAAAATTGGAATAGTTGAAGATCGTCCCTGGGGGGGGCGATGATGATGCCATACCGGTTGATGGATTGTTCCATGCTGGGACGCTTCTGGGGCTTATCCTCATAGAAAAAGTTCCAGTGAGTGGGAAGCCCGGCGGTGTGGTGGAGCAGCCTTTGGATGGTTGCTTCGGCTGTCTCTCCTCTGAAAGCCCGCAGCTTGGCCTCTCCCAGGTAGTGATTAGCAGGCTTGTTCAAGTCGACCAATCCACGTTCTACGAGAACCAGGAGTCCCGTTGCGGTGAAGGGCTTGGATATGGATGCCAGGGAGTACATGGTTTCCTGAGTGGCCTTGATTTTCTTCTCCCGGTTGGCCCAGCCGAATCCTTCTTCCCAGATGATCTTTCCGCCTCTGGCCACAGCCACGGTGATGGAAGGGATGTTTTCCTTTTCGAGTGTCTCCAGGATTTTCGTCCGGGTTTCTCCGAACGGATCGTCGTCCGAAAGGCCGAAAAAGAATCCCGCACACGGGATAGGCAAGCCCGAGCTAAAAATTAGGAATAAAATGAACAAAAAAACCGGAAATCTTTTATGCTTTTTCATATGCTCTCCCTTTCTGTCGTCTTCATACAAATGGCCCTGGAATTTGATCTAGAGGTACTTGAGGGAATTTTTTGTCGATTGGCCGAAAAAGTCAAGGCTTTCATTCTGAAAAAAAGGAGACTAGGTCCATCTGCCCTTAGTTTGATCCGGAACCCTTCTCTTTTTCCGGATTCTCAAAGATTGATTAGGGAAGAAGAAAGACATTGGAATATCACGGACTAAGATAACGATATTTCTATTTCCCGAATTGGAAGCCGACAGTGAACATGGGGCTATCCAAGCCGGTATAAGGTTTATCGACGATGGGCATGCAGACTCCAAACTGAATCCTTACGATGTGCGAGAGGTTGAGCACGGCCTCCACCCCCGGCTCGAAGATATAGAAGATGTCACCTAGCTTGCTGGTGCCGGCACCGGCGAGTGCCGTAGTCCGAAAATGCAGCTTTCGGGTCGGTTTGAAAACGTAGGCAAAAGTTATGCCGCCGTAGCCCGGCAATCCGGGAGTGAAATTGGTCTTCCCGTAACCTCCCACACCGACGGAGAAGACTCTGTTGATGGTCACACCGAAATGCGCTCCCATCAGCAGCCCGTACTCACCGTACATACTGGTCGATTTGGACATGAGGTCTACAAAAAAGCGGTATTTGGATTTTCCCTGAAGCACGGTGTGTCTCTGCACTCTTTGTGCCCTATCGCCCCTGGGCGTTGTGTAAGCCAGGTCGGTTTTGTTGAACTGTGACGGGGTCATCTCAAAGTCCGTTCCCGGCCTAAGCTCTATTTTTACCTCGAAAACAGCCTCTTCAGGAATGTTGATCAACCGGTAGGTGCCTTCCTCCAAACCCAACTCGATCTTTCTCCCGGCGGGCTTAGTCAGCTCGACGACAAGGCGGTCGTTTTTATCGTGGATGAATATGCGGCCGAAAAGATCTTCACCCAAAATCAATACCGTTGATGCCTTGCGGATGTCGGACATAACCACATCCCCGGTGCCGCTCATCTGGATATGGTTGTGCGGGTGCTGGGGACCACTGACAGTCTTGGTCGTTTGAGTCAGTGTCTCGTCAAACGCGAACTGGTAGGCTTCGCTCAGCGTCACCCGGCCGTCCTGGCTCAAATCCGCCGCTCCCCGCATCCCAGAGATGAGATAGTGCGTGAAAAAAGAGCCCTTGATGAGGTCTGATTCCTGAGATGCTTCGCTGGAGGAACTGGAAGTCAAAACAGCATAACCGCGCATGTCGTAGGCGGAGTCCATCAGAAAGGGAAGGCGCTTCTTGCCGCCTTTGATGCGCGTGAACGCTCCGGAGGCACAGGAATCCAGAATGGCGATACGGACGTCGGATGACACGCTTTCGATGGTCTCCCTGAGGTCTTTGTAAGAGACTTTTTCCTCTCCGAGGAGTATGTGCTCATCATCCGAGTGACCGGAATAATAGAATATGTATTCTACGCGGCTGTTTTTTTCCCTCGATTTTTCGACGGCCGCCTGAAATTTTCCCATTTCCGTGAATAGTGTCCGCGTATCGGGATCTTTGAGAAAGAGAGTGTCTTCCTTGGTCACACCCCCCAGCTCTTGGAAAACCTGAAGGATGGCCTCGGCGTCGGAGACGGCGTATCGGAGGTGTACCCTCTCTTTTCCGCCGCTGTTAGCCCCGACGGCTATGACGAACCGCTTGATAACAGCCTGGTCCGGTGTTTGTGCGGGAAGCAGAGTTGCCATACTCAAGATGGCTGCCGCTAAAATTATAATGATTCTATGTGTTTTTTTCATGTCTATTCTCCTTTTTCGATCAGCACTGAGTCCTGTCTATAGCTAGAAGGAAGGTCGAGATCTGTCTTTCGAGCCTCCTCCGGATTTTCGGCAAGTTTTTCCGCCAGCTCCAGAATATCGATGACATTGATTTCGGATTGAGCCGTGACGAAGAAAAAGCGCTCATATCCCGGCGCATCGTCCAGTTCGTAGGATGTTCCCAAAGGAACCGACTCATTGGGTAGAAGCTTCGTGGAACTCAAGCCATCATCGGGGTAGTGGAGGGTGATCATTCCGTTTCCGTCTATGGAAAAGATGACGCCGAAGGGTTGTCCTGCCGCCACATATGCTAATTGCAGAAGATCTCCTTTATGTGCGACATCTCCGTTTTGTAAAAGGAGAACGTCGTCTCCTATTTTTTTGTAAATCAAGATTTGGGATTTCGTCATATCGATGGAATCCGTTCCCTTGATCCGGAAATCCTGGGAAACTGGGGATTTGAAGACAACGATGAAGAGGAGAATGAGGGCCGCTGCAAAGGCAGGGGATGCGTAGAGCAGGCTTCTGATAGCTCTTGAGTGCGGCCTTTTCTTCGCGCGGGTCTTTTGTCGCTGGTATTTATTTTGTATCTCAGGGATCATCCTCTCAGCGGGGTAGGCCCTTAAAATGTTTTCGTCGGATTTTTGCAGGGATGAAAGCTGTGTTCTCAATGGCGCATCCTGCTGCAGAAGCCGGCCGATTTCCTTCATCCTTGTCTGCGGAAGCTCGCCGAGAAGATACCTTTCCAGCTCCCACTCCTTTACACGCTTAGTTTTCATAGCGGAGCTCCTTCTGATTCTTGATTCGGGCCCGCAGTTGCCTGATGCGTTTGCGGACCCCGGAAAGGGAAAGGCCGACTTCATTCGCCACTTCTTCCAGGGTCATTCCATCTACGAAATGCAGAACGGCAATTTCTCGGGTGGATTGTTTCTCTATCTTGAAGATCCGGTCCAAGGTGTCTCTGATGACAAGGTTCTTTTCTTTTTCATCGAGAACAGCGATTTGAATCAAGAGGTTATCTTGATAGAGCGAGTGGTGCTTTTTCTGGTCTCTGATCATGTTGAGACAGACATTCGTGGAAATACGAAAAAGCAGACTCGATGGAAAGAGGCCGTGCAACCGTTCTTTTTTTGTCAGCACTTTGGTGAAGACCTCCTGCATAGCATCCAACGCTCTGTCCTCGTCTTGGAGCAATTGCCGGCAGCGCCGGAGCACCATCGGGCCGTACCGAGAGTAATACTTTTCGATGTCGATGTCTGTCGGTTTTGATTCCAGCATTTGTTTTTCACTTTCGACCTTTACATTCATGAAACACATCATGAGGTCGAAAGCGTCACTTTTAATTCACGAAAGATAATGCCTTGAGTCAAGTCCCTCAACTCCAAAAGAGACCTTAGTAGGCCAGCTGGCATAATCTATCATGTCTATTGAGAGGTACGTCATGCCTCGCTAAAAGTTTGCAGCCGGTATTTTACCTGCAACCGAAGGATTCATGGCTGCAGTGATTTTTTCATGAGTGCCATTGAAGCTCTGGACGGGTCGGATTCCGTTAAGTCAGGAATGGGAACTTTTTAAGAAAATCACGCGTGTTTTCGGTCATTGCAAGATGGTCCAGTTCTACCAGGCCGAACCAGCCGGCATCCGCGGCATCGTCGGCGGGCTGCAAATGTCCGCCGATATAGTCGGCCTCCAAATCTACGATCACGTAGTGAAAGCGGACGGTCCCATCGTCTTCTCTTTCGATCAAATCGAAGGTATGGATGGGTTTTGTCGCCCGGATTATAAGTCCCGTCTCTTCCCTGACTTCCCTTTCGGCAGCCTCTTGCAGAGTCTCTCCGAGGTTGACGGAACCGCCGGGTATAGACCATTTGTCTTTATGGGGATCATTCATTCGTTTAACGAGTAAAATTTTACCTTCCCTAAAGACGACGGCGCCGACCGCAACTTGGGGGTGGGTGTGATTCATCAATTTTGCGGAAGCTCGAGATTTACCTTTTGTCATTTGGACTCGGTCCAGGAATACCACAAGCATGGTATTGACAGGATCTCGGCATGTCAAGTGCGTGATGAGTTCGCTAAGAATGCAACGCGTGCTCTTCATGGATTCCTGTCCCTCGACTTAGGGGTACATTCTGTCTGCATTTGGGAGTGGACATAAGAAAGGGCATCATGTAAAGTAAAAAACGCCTTGAATGAATCGAGGCCCATTATCTTTGAGGAGGAGGACAAACATGTTCGGGAACAGGTCTCAAAAAAGGCCATGGATTTGGCCGCTTTTGGCAATTTGTTTATTCGCTGTTGTCTTCATTCTTCTCGCGTATTTGCCGGCACAGGAGCAGACCGCGGAGAAGGTTTCCAAGTTCGGCGAGTACAAAGGGTATTCCGCCGCAAAGTACGATTCTTCGGTGCGGTATTCCCAGTATTTGCCCATGAGGGACGGGGTCAAACTGGCCATCGACATCGTCCGTCCGGCAAGGGAGGGCAAGGTTCATGAAGAGCCTCTCCCGGTCATCTGGCAGCATACGCGGTACCGCCGGGCCGTCATTGTCGACGGAAAAGTGCGCCATCTCGGTGATTCCGCACTCAATAAACCCCTGATCGATCACGGCTATGTCATGGCATCCGCCGATGTCCGTGGATCCGGAGCCTCCTTCGGCAGCTGGAACGGAATATTCAGCAAGGAAGAAACGCAGGATGCCTACGAGATTACCGAGTGGCTGGCATCCCAGCC
>JAFGNQ010000108.1 GCA_016926925.1 Candidatus Aminicenantota bacterium | reverse complement strand
TTCTGTTGGCGCCTTCACACCTGCTGACGCGGTCGGTACGCTGGCAGTATCTTCTCAAGTACGAGAAGAAAAAGACCCGTTTTTATAACCGTTTTGCAGCCAACACTGTCGGCTTCACGGTTTCCTTCATCTTTCCGGGTCGTTTGGGAGAGCTGGTCAGACCCGTCTATCTTGCCCAGAAGGAGGGCATCAAGAAAGGATTTGCCGTAGGGACGATTGTCGTCGAGAGGATCTTCGACATCTTGACGAACTGTCTCATCCTTGGATTCTTTCTGATTTCGCGCCCGTTATTTCCTTCCTATTACCATGCGGATGAAGCGGCATTTTCGAAACTCTATTTTTGGGGGATATTCGGCGTCGCCGTATCGGTCTTTTTACTCCTGTTGATTCTGGCTCTCTATCTCTACAAAGAGAAAACCGTTTCGGTTTTTCGTTTTCTGCTCAAGCCTTTTCCTAAAAAAATCACGGGAAAAATCCTCGGACTTCTGGATGAGTTCATTTTGGGATTGAAATTCTTTCATTCAGCGGGAAATCTGATCGTTTACGTTTTGCTTTCTGTCGGTGTCTGGCTCGCGATCATGTTTTTTTACTGGATATTTTTCCTGGCCTTCAATGCGGACGTCCCCTTTTTAGCGGTGATCCCGTTTGTGTTCTTAACGGGTGTCGGGGCTTCGATACCGACTCCGGGTATGGTCGGCGGATACCATTATTTCAGCAAACTGGGCATGACCGGTTTTTTGAATATGGAAGCGAATTTCGCTTTAGGCGCGACGATTGTCATGCATGCCGCTCAGCTGGTAATGACTTGTTTGTTGGGTTATGCTATATTATGGAAAGAGGGGCTTTCGCTGCTTCAGATTAAAAAATTAGGAGAAGATAAAGGTCAATGAGATGTCCTTACTGTGATCATTCCGAGAGCAAGGTGATCGATTCCCGAGAGAGCAAAAACGGCCTGACTATTCGCAGGCGGCGAGAGTGCCTTGTTTGCGAGAAAAGGTTCACCACCTACGAGAAAATCGAAGAGATACCTTACATGGTGGTCAAGAAGGATGGCCGAAGGCAGCGTTTCGAGAGCCAAAAAATCATGGCCGGGCTGCTCAAGGCTTGCGAGAAAAGACCTGTGCCCGTCGCCAAGCTCGAAGAGGTAGTCGAAGAGATCGAGAACATGCTGCAGGAGAAGCCGGAAAAAGAGATCAGTACTGTGGAAATCGGGCAGTACGTCATGCGGAAATTAAAAGCACTCGATAAAGTTGCCTATGTCAGGTTTGCTTCGGTCTACAGAGAGTTCAGGGATGTCCTTGAGTTCAAAAAAGAGCTGGAAACGCTGCTCAAGGAAAAATAAGACCTTAAAAATATAGATTTCACCAGTCAGGAATTTCATTTTCGGATTGTCGGTGTGAACCAAGTATTCGGCCATTGCATTTAGCGAAAAATGGGAAAGAAAATAAAGACCATCTCAAGAATCGTTAAAATCGAAGCTGAAATCGGCAAAATTGCCGGGGAAGTTTTCGATAGAAAAAAAGAGTGGATCGGACTTGGTGAGGGCTGGATTCCCATTGTAGACGTATCCGAGAATGAATCTGATATCACTGTTGAAGCGGAGCTCCCGGGTGTGGCTCAAGGGGATATCCATTTGCTGCTGCAGAACAACCGCCTCGAGATCAAGGGAAAGAAGAAAGAAGCCCAGGTCGATTCGAAAATCCGATACCACCGGCTTGAAAGGGAGTATGGCCCGTTTCGGCGCTATTTGTATTTGCCCGGCGCCGTCAATCCTGAACGTACGAAGGCTGTACTTGCCAACGGCATTTTGACTGTAGTATTCAAGAAATACAAGCAGAATAAACGAGGGGAAATGGTCTTGAAGATTAAAAAGCCTGAGGGAAAATAACGGAGGATAACGATGGCTAAAAAGGAAGAGGAATACAACGATACTCTCAAAAACGTCACCGATGAAGAAGGAGAGAAGCTCAATATACCAAAAGAATTGCCGGTTCTTATGCTGCGGGATATCGTCGTTTTTCCCTACATGGTCATCCCGCTCTTTGTAGGCAGGGATAAGTCCAAAGAAGCGGTCGATCAGGCCCTCTCCTCACACCGCATGATTCTGCTGCTGACTCAAAAAGACTTGGAGATCGAAGATCCCAAGCAAGAGGATGTTTTCGATACCGGAACCGTTGCCCTGGTCATGCGAATGCTGAAACTGCCGGATGGTAGGATCAGAATTCTTGCTCAGGGCATTGTTCGTGCTAAAGTCGAAGCTCTTGAAGAGGAAAAATCCTTTTATTCCGCCAAGATCAAGGTATTGCATGAGCCGGAAGAGTTGGATAAAACGATCGAGGGGGAAGCGCTTGTCAGAAATGTCCGGGAAAGCTTGGACAAGGCATCATCCCTGGGGAAGAATCTGCCCCCCGAAATATTGATCCTGGCCGCGAATGTAGAGGAGGCGGGAAGACTGGCGGATTTGTCGGCCGCGAATCTCGACCTCAAAGTCGACGAAGCCCAGAGCCTTCTCGAAATCCTCAACCCTCATTTGCGTTTGAAAAAGGTCTATGAATATTTAACGAAGGAAGTGGAACTTCTTGATGTTCAGTCAAAGATCAGCACCGAAGCCAAAGGAGAGATGGATAAACTCCAGAAGCAGTATTTTTTACGCCAGCAGATAAAGGCGATTCAGAAAGAGCTCGGTGAGGGAAGTGAAATTCAGGAAGAGATCAAAGGCTATCAGAAAAAATTGAAAAAGCTCAAGGTTTCCCAGGAAGTAAGGGAAGAACTGGAGAAACAGATCATTCGGCTCGGCCAGATGCACCCTGAATCGGCGGAGACTGCCGTCGTGAGGAATTATCTGGATTGGATGTTTGCCCTTCCCTGGAATAAGAGCACCAAGGACAATCTGGAATTGAAAGGGGCAAAAAAGATTTTGGATGAGGACCACTACGGCCTCGATAAAGTGAAAGAACGTATCCTCGAATATCTTGGAGTCCGTAAGTTGTCCAAAAAGATAAAAGGTCCGATACTTTGTTTCGTCGGTCCTCCCGGAGTAGGGAAGACCTCGCTCGGAAGATCCATAGCCAGGGCTCTTGGCAGAAAATTCATCCGCATTTCTTTGGGAGGGGTGAGGGACGAGGCTGAAATTCGCGGACACAGAAGAACCTATGTGGGAGCGATGCCCGGAAGAATTATCCAAAGCTTGCGTCGGAGTGGTTCGAACAATCCTGTCTTCATGATGGATGAAGTGGACAAGATCGGCGCAGATTTCCGTGGAGATCCCTCATCGGCCCTGCTTGAGGTTTTGGACCCGGAGCAGAATTATTCTTTCCGTGATCATTATCTCGGAGTCCCGTATGACCTTTCACAGGTCATGTTCATCACCACCGCCAACCTCCTCGATCCGATTCAACCCGCGTTTCGCGACAGGATGGAGATCCTCCAGCTCCCGGGCTACACCGAAGAAGAAAAACTTCAGATCGCCTTCAGACACCTGGTTCCCAAACAAATAAAAGAACACG
>JAFGNQ010000107.1 GCA_016926925.1 Candidatus Aminicenantota bacterium | reverse complement strand
TCGCTCCTTCTTAGCAGCGCTCGGCATATTGTACTGCACCTTGTCGCTGTTGTCTAACCTCGACTCGTGAATAGCCCAGGCGGACGAAGAAATATGCCGCAGATTATTTATCTCGCGCTCACACAGTTTGCGACACTCGGCTTTGCCGGGTTCCAGCTGAAGAGTAACAAGAGAAGGCCGGGCTAGGTTGGGTCAGGGTTTTCAATTCGCTTCATCCATCCCGTCAGATTCAATATGTCGGGCTATACGGCAACTCCAGATACTCATTTGCACGATGAACCACGCAAGTCCCTGCTGGTACGGAGTCGCATGGGGAGGATGGCGCGGTTTTTGATGAAAACGAACTGTGACGAGCCTCTCCCCGTATGTCCGTACTCGGATTGGAAGTCAGTGCGAGTTGCTGTCTGTATGAGCCGCACGGTGGTTGGCGGGGGGGTGCTTCGACGAAAACAGAAAGGTGCGAGCCCCGTCTCCAGGCGTATTGCATAAAAAAGAGGCCTGTATTATACTAATTTTTTTTATAAGGCTTGTGCAATTCGTCTACTGAAATCATTGAAAGGCTCAGTTCGCCGCGGGGTGAGGTTGGGACGGGACGAAGAAGTAGCCGCCTCACGAAGAGCCCGGGTAAACGCATGGAGAAGCGGCTCTCAAGCCTCAGGCATTGATTAAAACCGTAACGGGCGGAAGTGTGTAGGATTTAAAATGAAGAGAAAAATCGCAGTCATCGCTTTTGGAGGGAATGCAATCCTTCGCCAAGAGCAGCGTGGACTGCAGTCTGAACAGATGAAGAATGCCCAAAAGGCCGCCGAACTCATGATCCATGTCGTAAAAAAGGGATACGAACTCATCATTGTCCATGGGAATGGACCTCAGGTGGGAAACCTCCTCATCCAGATGGAGGAGGCCGTCACAAAGATCCCCCCTTTCTCTTTGGAAGTCTGTGATGCCATGACCGAGGGAAGTATGGGTTTTATGCTGGAAAAGGAAATCATCAACCAGCTCCGAAAGTACTCGCTCGACAAGGAAGTAGCCACGCTCGTGACACAAGTCATCGTAGATAAGGAAGATCCTGCATTCGACAACCCGACAAAGCCCGTTGGCCCCTTCTACTCCAAATACAGAGCCCAAATGCTTACTCGGGAAAAGAAATGGATGATGATCGAGGATTCGGGGAGGGGTTTTCGCAAAGTTGTCCCATCTCCTAGGCCTATCGATATCGTTCCCAAAAGAGTCCTTCATGAGTTGGTCTATTCCGGCAAAATCGTCATCGCCGCCGGCGGCGGAGGTATTCCTGTCATTATCAACGGCAGAGGGCTCTTCCAGGGAGTGGAAGCCGTTATCGATAAGGATTACGCCGCCAGTTTGATTGCCAGGGAAGTCAAGGCCGATCTCTTCATCATCTTGACTAATGTGGAGCGCGTTTGCCTGAATTTCGGAAAATCCGATGAAATGCCTCTCCCAATTCTCACCGATAGAGAAGCACAAAAACATCTCGATAGGGGACAATTCCCACCTGGTTCCATGGGCCCAAAAATCCGGGCTGCCGTACAATTCATTCAAAGCGGCGGTGAGGAGGTTTTGATTACTTCTGCCAGCCACCTCAAGGCCGCCTTGATTAATCGTTCAGGAACGAAGATAATATCAGCGAATTTATGAGGTTTAGATGATAGATAATTTTCTTTCGATTCATGACTTGACCATGTACGAATTCAACCAAATTCTGGAGCTGGCTGATAAAATCAAGCGGAAACCTCAATCGTATCGGGACAAGCTCAAAAACAGAATCCTGGCTATGATTTTCCAGAAGCCTTCATGGGGCTCCCGGATGACCTTTGAAGTGGGAATGCTTCAGCTTGGAGGCCAAGCTGTTTGTTCGGCCCCCTCGGATATCGAGATGGAAACAACGGAAATCTTCTTTGACACAATTAGAGATGCGGATCGCTGGGTCGACGGAATCGCAGTCCGGGCATCCGCACATGCTGATGTACGGTATCTGGCTAAAGCCTGCCGTATTCCCGTTATTAACGCCGCGACGGATCTCTACCACCCCTGCCAGGCTATGGCCGACTATCTGACATTGAGAGAAAAAAAAGGCGGGCTCTCAGGTTTGAAACTGGCTTACGTCGGGGAGGGAGACAATGTTTGTCACAGCTTGCTTATGGCCTCGGCAAAAGCAGGAATGCAGATGGCTGTTGCCTCTCCATCCGGATACGCGCCCGATGCCGATATTTTACGTATGGCCGAGGAAGACGGAAAAGAAACGGGATTTCGCTGTCATCTGACTTCCGATCCCATACAAGCCGTAAGAGATGCAGACGTTGTGTACAGCGGCGCCTGGCCTTTTAAAGAAAAGGAGGACGAAAAAGAAAGGATAGCCCAAATCTTTAAGCCGTTTCAAGTCAACAGCCGACTCATAGCCGAAGCCCATAACAATGCCATCTTAATGCATTGTCACTCCTCACTCAGAGGGAGGGAAGTCACCACAGATGTGATCGATTCGAACATCTCGATCGCCCAGGATCAGGCAGAAAATCGGCTTCATGTCCAGAAAACCGTTCTCCTATTGTTGCTTGGAGACAAATGATAAAAATGCAAAAAGATAACGAAAACCTCAATATCACCGCTGATGACCTTTCTTTTCTTGAGAAGGAGCTGTCAAAGAGCATCAAGCCTTATCTGCTCCAGGAGCTATCAAGAAAGATTGCTTTCAAAAAAAGTGCCAGCCGTCTCAGCCTTGAAGTCAAAAAATACGATCCCAATCGTCAATATGAGGTTGGAGATCTCATCTACAAAGAGTACGACGAGCCCTTGATCGTCAGCAGTAAAGGAGCGGAACAATTTTCGGGATCCGTCGTCCTCAAAGTGATCAATAAAATTCCCTACGAGAGCTTTAATTGTGAGATGCTGGAAGTGGATTACCCGGGTGGAGGGATATTCCGTAAACACATCGATTACATGAAGAAGACAAAGACACAGGTCCTCCTGCCCAGCAATTTGGGGGGGAAAGAAGAGGCGCCTGAGATCATAAACAAATCCGACGACCCCAGGCAGAGCGAACTGCCTGTGACGGAGAAAGACCTCAAGAAACTGGAAAAAAACCTAGCTGCCGCCCTGACAAAAAACGACAAATTCTTCAGTTGGAACCACTACTGGCATCTGGTTTCGAAGAGAGTGGAGCTCGACAACAAAAAGATCAAGAGCCTGGAAAAATATTTCTCGGAAACGAAACAATCGGCCGCAACGACAGAATTGATCGAAAGCCTGTTCGGAAAAAAACCGTCCGATGAGTCGTTCGATCTTTATTGCCTGAGCCTTAATTACGTATTGGAAAAGAAATACAAAAAAAACATCCTTTTTGTCTCCCCAGAGAATTGGGGACGGTGGCTGCCAAAAACACTTTTGGATTCAATATTCAAGGACCTCCCTCTTTCAACCCGCCGGGCTAAGCTGCCCCCGCTGGAAGAAGAGGTGGAATTCAAACCGTCGCCCTTCAAAGGTTTTCCACTCAAAGTTTACCTCACCTGGAGAGAGGTTCTCTCCGGAGGGATAAAAATTCCCAAAAAAGTGAATAAAGAGCTTGCTCAGGCTAGGGAATACCGCTTCACGCACGCTGAAACAGACAAAGAGTACACTGTTTATTACTACCCTTCGTCAGGTGTTTTTCTTGGCCTTCAGGAATTCTATGAGAAAAACAACGTCCCTCAAGGAGCAAGCCTGACTCTCGAGAAAAAGGGAGAGAACCACTTCACTTTTTGGTTGAAAAAATCAAAGAAAAAACTCTCGCTTCACAAAATATCCTATAATACAAAAGAAGACAAATTCGAGGCCGGTGAAGAGGAGCTTTTCACCTACTGTCTCCCTCATAAGATAATCCATCTGGAAACGGAAACTCTCCAGAAATTGTTCTCCCTTTATGATCAGCGAGACAAACGGGACCTTCGTGAACTTTTAATCCTGGTCTTTAAAAACTTCGGAATGGAAGGAGAAGCCTTAGCTCTCCACTACCTGAGAGCACTCCATATGGTGGACGTCCTCAAACATACGACCCAGGAGGATGTGGAAAAGGTCCTGCTCAGCGCACCGGAATTCAGCCGGGCGGAAAAAAATATCGGAATCTTTTTCTACCACGAGCCCGCAGCTGAAGAGGAAGCCCTGCCCGAAGAGACTGCCCATGCAGCCCCGGAGGAGGCCGCTGTTTCGGACGCCGAAGAGGAGTTAAAAGAGGATCTCCCCGAAATAGGCACTGTCGGTGAGGTCGTCTCCGACGTCATGCTGCAAACCGTCGAAGAACCCGTCGCGCCCATCATAACAGAGAAACAAACTCGAAAGGAACCCCCTCCTCCAACTCCTGCCCCTCCTCCCGAAACGCTGGAAGTGGATGTGATCGGCGAGGAAACTCCGCCGAAGGCCAAGAAAGAAAAGGCACCTAAAAAGAAGAGACAGAAACTTCAGATCGAGACAGATCGTGCTCCCCGGAAGCGAAAGGGCGAGAGGAAAATCATCGAAGAACGGATCGAGCTGGAAGAATCGGAACTCGAAGCTCTGTTTGCCATCAAAGAAGATAAAAAGGGGAAAAAGCCTCTCGAACCGGAAGAAAAAGTGGAACGCCCCGCTCCGAAAAAAGCCGAGGAATTCAAACAGGCTCAGCCCGAGCAGGCAATTTCTGGAATTTTCGGTGATATGCTGAAGTCGGCCCTGAAAAAGAAGAAGCCCGATGAGGAACAGGAAGAAAAGCCGAAAAAAAAGAAAAAAAAATAATTCCGCTTGATTTTCCGAACGGAAAATCCTGACATGGCTTGAAGACAAACCGGATGCATTTATTAACATAGGCCGCCAGAAAATCAGAGAAACAGGCAATTAGAACCAATGAAGATTAAGCTCCTTTCGAGTCAAGACATCAAAAAGGCCGTGAATATGTCCCTAGCCATTGAATCGGTAAAAGAAGCCTTCGTTCAACTCTCACGGGGAGAGGCGGAAGTGCCTTTGCGCACCCAAGTCCCGGTCACGGAGGCTGGGGGGATTTCACTTTTCATGCCCGCTTATTTAAAGGCAAGCCACTCCTTGGGCGCTAAGATTGTTTCGGTTTTTCCAAAAAATTCTGAAAAATCCTTGCCCACGATCCATGCTCTCGTTATCGTCATCGACGCCCGGACCGGACGGACGGAAGCCGTCATGGACGGGACCTACCTCACGGCGCTGCGTACAGGTGCCGCAGCCGGACTCGCGACAGACCTGTTGTCGAAGACAGACTCCGCGGTTGCAGCGGTCTTCGGTGCCGGCACACAGGGACGAACCCAACTTGAGGCGGTGTGTGTGGTTCGAGCAATCACGAAAGTCTGGATTTTTGACCCGAACGAAAAATCAGCCCTCGCCTTTGCGGATGAAATAAAAAGACGGGGAAAACCCTTCCCTTCAGACATTTCCCTCGCATCCGACCCGGCTCAAGCTGTCCGGGAAGCGGATGTTATCTGTACTGCCACCACATCCCATCGCCCCGTCTTTGCGGATGACGACCTGCCCCCAGGTGTCCACATCAACGCCATCGGTTCTTACACCCCCGCCATGCAGGAAATTCCCGCCGCAACGATTGCCCGCTCTAAAATTGTGGTGGATTCACTGCCCGCCGTCCTGGAAGAGGCCGGCGACATCATCATCCCTCTAAAAGAGGAAATGATCTCTATGAGCGACATTCACGGAGAGATAGGACAGGTGGCCTCGGGACTCATCTCTGCAAGGGAATCCGATACGGAAATCACGTTCTTCAAGTCCGTGGGGAATGCAGTCCAAGACGTAGCTGTGTCCAAGTTGATCCTGTCCCGAGCTGAGCAGATGAACCTGGGCTTGGATGTCGACATATAATCGACACCTCTCCGCCCTGTTCCCATCCCCAAAGAAGAGCGCAGTAAGATCACGATGTTTGTGCCCGGTCACCGACTTCAAGAAAAGGGAGAATCGAATGAACAAAATTTGGACGCCTCCCAGGCACT
>JAFGNQ010000106.1 GCA_016926925.1 Candidatus Aminicenantota bacterium | reverse complement strand
CTTCGCAAGAAAACATAAGCTCAACCTAGAGGAAGCCGGCCGAATCCTGCGCTATGATTTTTTAAAAAAGACGGCGGGAAAACTGGGGAATGCCAAGATCGCCACAGGTCATACCATGACGGATCAAGCCGAGACATTCCTGATGCGCATGCTGAGAGGGAGCGGACTCAAAGGCCTTGCCGGAATCCCTCCCATGCGTGACGGCAACATTATCAGGCCGTTGCTGTCTATCGAAAGAGAAGAAATTCGAACTTTTTTGGGAGAGAGAGGTGCCGCTTACTGCTGTGACGAAAGCAACAAAGATCTTTCTTTCTTTCGAAACAGGATAAGAGCGGAACTCCTCCCGTACCTCAGAGAGAATTTCGATCCGAAAATCGTCCGCAGGATAAGCAAGATGACGTCTCTTGTAAGGGAAGACGAATGTTTGTTGGAGCAACTGACCAAAGACACCGCCAGAGGTGTGTTCATACAAAAGAAAGAGGGTTTGTGCCTGGACATGGGCTCTCTCTCTTTTCTTCCTCTTGCCCTCCAGAGGCGTTTGGCCCGCAATTTTCTTTTCCGTATCAAAGATAATCTCAAGGGAATATCATTCGGAGATGTGGATAGAATACTTGAACTGAAAGAGGGCGGCGAACTTTATCTTCCCGGCGGGCTTGTTCTGAAACGGGAACGGGGGATGCTTGTCGATCGGTCGACTCTATCTACCGAATGCATTTACAGGTACTCATGGAGCGGCCAAGAAAAATTGGAGATTCGGGAGCTGTGCATGTCGGTCTCCGGAAAAATTCACATAGAGAGCGGAGCGGATTCCCTCTTCTCGGATGATCGGATGTCTGCTTGCCTGGACAGGGACAGGCTTCGATTCCCTCTCACGGTGAGAAACAGAGCCGCAGGAGATAGATATCAACCTTTTGGAGCTCCCGGAAGCAAAAAGCTCAAGGAGATCATGCGGGCGAAAGGCATTCCCCCTTCGGAGCGAGATGCCCATCCCGTTTTTCTTTCCGGTGAAGACATCGTTTGGGTGCAGGGTCTTCCTGTTTCTGAAAGTTTCAAGGTCTCGGACAGCACGCACGAGGTATTTATGATATCGATAAAATCCTGACGTTTAGAATCTTGATTCGGGGCAATGATTCTTCGTGCATACGGAAATGCAGATCTAGGCAAAGACGCGATAAAATGACTCTGAACTGAGTCCAGACATCCCTGTAGTTTCATTTTTTTTAACTGGGTTATTATAAGTATGATGAGTCGCAAAGAAAAAGGGGTCAGGAGTGGATTGGATTCAGAGATAGTGCTCGCGCCAAATCTCGAACACGAGAAGAGCCCAGAGCTGGTGGCTGTAATTTTCCCTTCCGCGAAGATGCCGTTCGACCATTTCCTTTATGACCTCGTAGTTGAAAAGACCCTCGTCTTGAATCCTTTTTTGGCCCAGGTAGTAAAGCATCAGATCTTTGAGCTCATCACGGAGCCAGTGTTTGATAGGAATGCTGAAACCTTCTTTTTTGCGGTAAATAGTCTCTTTCGGCAGAAGGCGCTCCATCGTTTTTTTGAATATCCATTTTGTCTTCATCCCCCTCAATTTCAACATACCCGGGAGCTGGAAGGCGAATTCGACGATTTTGTGGTCCAGTAAGGGGACTCGGGTCTCCAGCGAGGCGGCCATGCTCATCCGGTCCACTTTGACGAGGATGTCATCGACGAGATAGGTTTTGAGATCGAGGTAGAGCTCTCCGGTGATGGCGTCGAAGTCCCTCAATGTGTTGAAAATCGTCTCCAGAGGCGGGATGAGGTGGATGTCTTTCACGCCTGCCAAATCGTGTATGAATTCGTGAGAGTAGAGACGGTGTTTAACGGCATTGGACAGGAACATCATCCAGCGAAAATGCCTCAAATCCGGGTTGTGCTCGAATCCCTGGGCATATCGTTTAGCCTTGTTCCAGACCCCCTTTTTTTTCGCTGAGGGGGGAAGTTTTTTCATGAAAGCCGATACAGGTTTTTGGAGGAGGGGCATGCAGGGAAAGCGTGCCATAGCCTGAGCTTGGTAGTGTTCGTATCCGGCAAAGAGTTCGTCACCGCCGTCGCCGGAGAGGATGACTTTGACATGCTTCTCGGCCATCTCGGAGACCAGGAAGGTTGGAAAGACGGAAAAATCGCCGAAGGGTTCATCCAGATGATGGATGAGCTTCTCGGTCATCTCGAGAGCCTGCGGAGATATAACGAACTCTTCATGGTCCGTGCCGAACCTTTGTGCGATGCGGCGGGCATGGCGGAGTTCGTCGTATGTTTTATCCTCGAAACCGATGGAGAAAGTCTTGATCGGGCTCGCTCCGAGTTCGTGCATCATGCCGACGATAGCCGAAGAGTCGATGCCGCCGCTTAAAAAAGCCCCCAAGGGCACATCGCTGAGCAGCCTCACTCGAACGGATTCCTTGATGAGCTCATAAAGATTGTCTTTGAGTTCAGAGAGAGATGACGGGGAATCGCTCCTGGAGACCGCTTTTCCCGGTTCGATTTCCCAGTATTTTCTGATCTGAACACGGCCTCTCTCGTAGACGAGGTAACTTCCTGCGGGGAGCTTGAAGATTCCTGAAAAAATGCTCAGCGGTTGAGGGATGTATTCCAGCGTCAGGAATAGATCCAAAGCCCGTGGTTCCAGCGACCGCTTAACTCCAGGGTGAATGAGCAGGGCTTTCAGCTCTGAGCCGAATACGAGGGATCCGTCCTCTAGGAGACTGTAGTATAGGGGTTTGATCCCGACTCTGTCCCTGACGATATAGAGCTTCCGAAGCTTGCTGTCCCAGAGAGCAAAGGCGTACATGCCTCTGAGTTTTCCGACAAAGTCTTCACCCCATTCTTCGTAGCAGTGGACAACGGTTTCCGTATCGGTTTGGGTTTTGAATGTGTGTCCCCGGTTCATCAATTCCTTCCTGAGCTCGGGAAAGTTGTAGATCTCCCCATTGTGGGCAACCCAGACGGACCCGTCTTCATTGGCCAGAGGCTGGTGCCCGCCGGCCACATCGATGATGCTCAGACGCCGGACTCCGAGGGCAACTCCCGTATCGATATATTGGCCCTCATCATCGGGTCCGCGATGGTAGATGGTCTTGCACATGGAGGCCAGCAATGAAGGAGGAACGGGTATCCCGGTTTGGGAGCTAGCTATTCCGCATATGCCGCACATCAATACTCCGGCATGTATTCGGGCTCGATCGTGAACTCGAAAAAGACTCCGAGATATCTTTTTTCCATGCTCCGCTTGTCTTCGAAATAGGGAATGGAACCTTTGGAAGCTTTGATTTTGATTTTATAGAGATGAAGAGCTTTAATGCAAAAGGGTTTTAAAGAGGTAAAAGTGAGAACGCCTCTCTGTTTTTTTCCCAAAGAGATTTTCCGGCTTTCTCTTCCGACCTTGACCGTGATGGCATTCCTCATCCGTGGGTTGTTGAGCAGATGGACGGTGAGCGACTTTATAGGATAGTATGTCTTGAGGATCATCTCCGCGGCATGCGGTCCCCGGGTCCAGAATCCGGATTGTTCCAGCTCGGATTCTTCTTGTCTGGGAATGTAATTGTCATCCAGAAAATAGAGCCAGCTGTACTTCATGCCCACAGGCTGGCGGCGTGCGTTGGGGTTGGTGTTCGTAGGGAAATTGTTAACCAGAGTCATCTCTACGGGCAGAAGCGTGAAAGGCGACTTTTTGGCATGCGTGGCCGGATAATGAGAGTGGAGGATGGGATTTGTCAGGATGGGGGCCAGAAACAGAGCCGCCACAGCCCAGCACAGAATGTTTTCCTTGATGCTGCGCTTGACGGCGGGGAGGAACAGGAAGAGCGGATAAATGCTGAGAAAATACCGGTTGGCCAATGCCCCTCCGCCCCCGGCATAATTGTCAGGCATAAGAACCACATAGATGAGAATTCCTCCGCATATTGCCGCAAAAACGAGCCACTGTTCAAAGCGTTTTCTTTTGAAAAAAAACAACACAATTGCGAGAAAGGCAGGGAAGAAATACCAGGCGACTCCCGTAAATCTCCCGAAAAAATAATAGAAAAAATTGAAGAGAATAAACTTCGGCGGGAGCAGGTGTTTTTCCGTGTAGCGCTCCGAACTCATCAACCCCCCCCTGGCCGAGTCAAAAGTGATGGTGTCTTTTTCGAGGGGGTAGCCGCCTTCCCCGTAGAACGTTTTCCTTTGTCCTCCCTGGTAGTTCCAGTCACCTGTGATCAGTTGGTTGACTCCGAAGAAGGCCCCTGCCGTGCCGAGGAAGATGGCACAGATTAGGAGAGTCTTTATGAAACGTCTCTTGACCAGGCTGTGGAAAACCAGCGGGCCGATAAGAACGATGTTGGGGGGTTTGGCGAATGCTGCAATGCCCGCCAGAAGTGCTGCCAGATAATCGGACCAGTCCGAGTATAGAAAAACCCGGAAAGCCATACCCGGACTCTCCCGATCTTCGGAGGCGTTAGCCCGATGTTTGAAAAGCCAGAGAAAAAGCACGGAAAATGTCAGGGAGAGGTTGAAAAAATCAGGGGAGATCCAGTAGAAATATACTCCGGCTACCGATGCGAAAATAAAAGTGAGTGTGGTAACCAAAGAAATCGGGTTTCCGTTGGCAGGGGATAAATATGCCCAGCCCATCAGCAACAGCAAAAGGAGCAGAAATGAGTGAAAAACCAGAAATCCGTTACAGCCGAACAGCCTGACAAAAGGGGCCGCAAAAAGGGGATAAGCAAAGGATTTAGCGAAGAACAGCTTTCCCTGTTTCCCCTTTTTCAAGAAAATCCCCAGAGGTCCTGCATCGAAAGCCTCATAGTAGCGGATCAAATCTTTTTTCGTGTATTCCAGGTCGTAATCTTGAGCCAGGCTCTGCGTCAGGGAGTAGTAAATGGCTTCGTCGGCAAATAAGAAATTTCCCTGCAGCGCAGGCAGGTTGATGAAAAGGGAAAGGCCGAGGAAGAAACCGAAAATGAGGAGGATGACCAAAAGTGTCTTTTTTTCCTCTGGTTTCATCGATACAGCAATACCACACTCCGGGTCAAAATTCAACAATCCCGGTATGGAGCAGCCGTTTCCAAAACTTTAATGGTGCTCGATACATTCTCGGTTTCTTGATGATCTCAAATCATAGGGCAAGAGCAGCTGTTCCTCAAAGCCCGTTTTCGTCGAAGATCCCCCTACCCTCCCCCTGCGGTTCAAACAGACTGTGAGGAGCCCTCGCTTTTTTCTCAGTGCTGTGCGACTCATGCGGTTAAAAACGTGCATCCGCTCGATCGGCATCACCTTAACAGAGACTCCAATATGTGCGGCTGGGAGCGCTTAGGTTCGAGTGAGCAGCTAGCCGGAGAGGATGAGAAAGGCTTCCCATTGAGGTGAGAAATGCACCGGAAAATTCATCGGGGGTATCCCCTTTAGGGGTAATTGACGTGATAATGAAAAGCGCCTATTTATACATACAGTACAGTTAAGCATGTCAAATATTGTCAGGGATTTGACAAATATTAGCACAGAAAGCGGCAAATCAAAAAAACATCAAAGTAAAGTTGTTATTTATCAATGAGATATAGAATGATCCGTTGGCATAAATGTTGCAGGCAATTCTTTGAGGGAAGTTTCTTTATCATGGTACTTGTTGAAATGTTCCGGAGAGGGATGCACTGCATAAAAAAACCACAGGGATCTCTAGGCTTGAAAAGGATTAGTTTTACGGGTACAATTATTTTTGTGAGGGTTGATCTCTCTTGGGCAAGGGAGATATATATTCCAAGGGGAAGATATTTTATTTCCAGAGTTTCTCCTTTGCATGAGAAGATTGCCAGAGGAGACGGATGACGATTCAATGATCTTAATTTCCAGAGACGGGGTAATTCGATGCTAAAAAAGAGGACAACGATAAAAGGAACCGGCAATTCAATTCCGGAAAGGGGCTTCACACTGATCGAGGCCTTGATCGTCTTGGGCCTCATCGCCATTATGACGGCTGCTTTCTATCCTTATATTTTGAACTCCCTGGAGACAAGATCCCTGGAGAATGAAGCAAAGGATGTCTTGACTACCCTGCAAAAAGCCAAATTTCTTGCCGTAAAAACGAAGTTTCCTCACAGGGTTCGATTCGAACAGGATGCGAGCTCCAACCTGTGGAAATATACGGTCCAAATAGAGAACCCTCCTGGAACCTGGACAACGGCTTCTAACCAGATAAGCCGTTTCATTCCGTCCAAGATCAACTGTACGGTTGATTTGCCCACTCCGGATCTGGATGTCATCTACTCTGCTCTGGGTTTTTGTATGAACTACGATATCCAGCACAATACCGTAAACCTGCAGAGCGACAGGCTGAAGCATTTCAACCAGCCGGACGTCAGGAAGATCCATGTCTTTATGGGGGGAGCGCTCAGGTATGTTAAAACTAATTCAGGAAGCTAAAAAATGTCTTTAAAAACAAAAATCGCCGGTATCATATTTTCAGGAAAAACCGAGAAATCGGCGAGGATGGAAAACGGCTTCTCGCTGATCGAAGTCTTGGTAGCTGTATTTCTCATGGGAATCGCGATCATGGGATTGGCCCAGATTTTTACCCTAGCCGTCCTCAACAACAACCGGGCGGACCAGATGGCGAATGCTACCTTCCTTGCCCAGCAGCGCATCGATTTTCTCAGAGACATGGTGAGCGAGGAACTCAGCAGTCTGACGCTGCTGGATGGGACTCCCATTCCCCTGGACGAGCAGTTGGACCTGAACAATGACGGAACCCTCGACTACCGGAGAATCACCCAGCTTCAGCATACGGGTTTTTACTGGGACGTGCGGATCCTCGTTTTTCCTGGCCATCTTTCGGGAGAATCCTCCGCTACCTTGTTGCAGAATCCTAAGCAGTACAAAGTGATGGCCGATATCAGCACGGTCATAAGCCGATGATTAAATTTTGCTGGGAGGCACTGATGAGCCTGATAAAAGATTATAAATCAAAAAATAAAAAAATGGATTTTAGCTTTTCCTTCATGCGGAAGAAGAACCAGCCGGGGTTCACCTTGGTCGAGATCTTGGTCGGCGGAACGATCATGACAATCGTGGTTATAGCTACCTTAACCCTCTATATGCGGAGCAACAAGATGGCTGTCGACCAACAACAATTTGCGGAGGTGCAGCAGGATGTCCGGGCATCTATGTTCTTTTTGTCTCGAGATGCACGTTCTGCGGGCGTTGGTCTCACGCCTGATATCGCCGGGTATTTTCTCGAAGGAAAGGACAGTTTCGGTCCCGCCCCGGAGTACTCTGATTCCCTCCGCGTTCTGGGCAATTTCGACAATCCCCTGGAACTGATCATCGAAAAATATCAAGGTGGTTCGAGCGGAGGCGCGGCCACAGCCTTTCTCTATCAGTGGTCCCTGGAGAATTCCCCCTATCAATGCCCGGAATTCTTCGAGAACAGGGTCGTTCTCGTTATCTCCACCCGCTGTCCCGGATGCTTCACTTACCGCTACATTCCGAACAATTCCGTGTTCGGCTGCGGCACCGGAGAGGAGCATGTCAACTTCCAGCCCGGGCAATCCGAGCTCAACCCCCCGGGAGGGCTTGTGGATACCGGCTGCGCGGCCGACTGCTGGGACGATGCCATTATCACCTTGGGACAGATCCGGCATTTCTGGGTGGACACTACCGGGAATCCCGGGGACTACCCGGAATTCACGGCCTACCTGACCCCGGACCGGGGCTACGTCGTCGACGAAAACGGCAACGGCGTACCCAATGTTCTGTACATGACCACGATCGATGAGGAGACGCAGGCCGGCCGGATGATTCACCTTCCCCTGGCCCAGAACATCGAAAACCTTCAGATCGAATACAACGGCGACTACCTGAACGATGATAACATGCTGGACGGGTTTATCGAATGGCAGCCCAATTGGACCGGCGATCTCGCCGTGATACCCAAAATCACCCAAATCCGAGTGTGGATATTGGGAAAGACAGCTAGGCCTTATGTCAGCTTTTCTGGAACACCTCCGGCAAACATTCACCTCTACAGGAGACCCACCATCTCCAACAGTCTGGGGGAAACCAACGACGACATGCACCGCAGGTTTCTTCTGGAATCCACGGTAACCGTGCGGAACATGGCCTTGAACATATACAACACAGGAGCAAGGTAACATGGATGCCATAAAAGTGGAACAGAAGTCCGCAGAAGCCTTTGTTCTCGAGAAATCAAGGCATGAACGCGGTATAGGTTTGATCGTAGTCATCCTCATCCTGGCCTTTATGCTGGGTGTCGGCATCGTGCTCGTGTCGATCACGAGCTCCGGCTCGAGGGTGACGGGAAATATCCGCTGGCAGGAGCAGGCCTTCAATGCGGCCGAGGCCGGTTTCGATGCCGCCTGGCTGGCTATCGACGATTTTTTCAAAGGTGCTTCCTGGCTCAACTTTGACGGGCATTGCCTGCAAAGCCCGACTGGTATCGACCTCCCCCTGGATGTGAATTATTTCCGGAAAAAGACCGACTTGGAGATTTTAGCCATGCTCGACCAGGACGGGGATGGGAACCCTGATGATCTCAATGTGATCTTTTTCAAGATGCCGTTTGCCATGGATGGATCCGGAGGAGTGGACCCGCGCTACACCTACACGGCCTTTTTGATCGATGACGAAGCCGGCGGCGGAACTCCGAATCCGCTGGATGCCCTTTTGATCTGCATCGGCGTGGTTCAGCTTGGGGATTCCGTGGCGACAGCGAGGCTGGAAGTAGGCCTGGCAACCGAGATGGGAACATAAATCGACCGCTAAGGTTTGGAAATAAACGAGAAGGAAGAAGAAAAATGAATATTTTAAGGAAATGTTTGGGTTCCATTCTTGTTTTAGCCCTTATTGGCCTCTTTTTCACGGTCGTTCACTGGGCTCAGGAGGGAGACCTCTGTCCCCAGCAGACAGGAGATTTCTCCGAGTCGTTCGACACCACCGCTTACAAAGATCCCTTTACATCCGTGGATCACTGGGGCGAAGGGTACATCACGCTCAATAAACTTGGATCGAACTTCGATATCACCAACCCACAGTATATCCCGGTCTGGATCAACACGGTGGCCGCCGGAGACTTTGACCTGGACGGCTGGCCCGATCTGATCGGCTCGAGCTCGAGTTACAGCAATGTGCTGGCTTTCGTTAAAAACCAGGGTGTAATCGGACAGATCGGCACTTTCGAGATCACCCATTGGATCGATGGAAGCGACGGTGTCGGAGGGTGGCCGACGCAGGGAGTCAATGGAGCCCCCATCGACAACAGCGGCCACTGCGGGATGACGTGTGGCGACTATGACGACGACGGCGACCTCGATTTCCTGTTCATCGCTTCCAATCAGAATAGCCCCAATTCCCCCAAGCGTATCTGGCTCTATGAAAACGAGATCGCCGATACGGGCGTGCTGTCCTTCACGAAGATAGACAAAACCGGTGCCTGGTCGGCTTCCCTCGCCGGGATCGCCTGGTCGGCTACAATGATGATCTCCCTCGATTTCGACGGCGACGGCGACCTGGACATCCTGATGGGCAACAGGCTCGGCAACGTGGTCCTGATCAGGAACAACCATAAAAACAATCTTGATCACAGTCTGATGTTTACAGTCCTCCCAATCATCAGCACGGGCTGGGGAGGCTTGGGCGTCAGTACGATTTCTTGCGCAGATTTCGATCTGGACGGGGATAACGATCTCGTGGTCGGAAGTGTTTCGTATGGGGACCTTCGCTACTATAAGAATGACGGAAGCGGGAATTTCACCCTATACACGACCTATCAGAGTCCCTCGTGGGACGGTGCGGCCACGGTTTCCATTGCCGATGATTTCGATAAGGACGGCGATATCGACCTTGTCATCGGAACAGACAACTGGAATTACAAGCCCGGGGCCGAGGACATCGGAGGCCAGGCGTATTATTTCCGCAACCAGGGCGGGGATTTTATCAGCAGCTGGCATTTTGACAGGAGGCCGGAAGTCTACGATTTCGATTTGGGAATCTACTGGGATTACGATAAGGACGGCGATAATGATTTCTTGATCGCCGACGGAAATCATTCCGAGAAATACTATCTGTTCATCAACAACCTGGCCGATGTCTACAACCTCAGCGGCACCGCTTTGTCTACAAATATCACACCCGGTCTGGACCAGCAACAGCATGCCATAACCAAGGTTCAAATCACCAATATCGATCAGCTGGTCATCGGAGGCTCCAGTCTGGGTCTGGCTGTGGAAATTTTTGTCTCCAACAACAACGGCACAAATTGGGAATTTTATGCCCGGTTCGAAGAGAGTGACATTCGAAACTACACAGACCTCCATGTGCATACGTTCAATCACTATGGCGCCGAGCTCCGATGGAAAGCCGTCTTGACAGCCGAAGACGACCAGATTGCCAACCAACCCCCCGCCTCATATGAGACTCCGGAGATCGACCAGATCGACTTCGAATACACTTACGTGGAGAGAAGGGAATATTCCCGGACTTCGGTGGCGGCCACTATCAGTACGGAAAGCGGCTCTGATATCAAGCTCATTATCGGCGGAACGTTCTATTATCCCGGATGGCAGGGTCATTTGCGGGCCTATGATGTGACGAACATGTCAGCTCTCAACACGAGCTACACCGAACTCCGCACTGTGACCCGTCCAGATCCCGCCGAACCTTCGGGCCGGGAGATTGTAGCCGCTGGCGTTGAAATTCTCTGGGATGCGGGATTAAAGCTGGATGAAAGGAGCGCTGGCTCCAGGAATATCTACACGGCCCTGCCAGATGTCGGCGGAGGTATGAACCGCATCGATTTCGATACGTCCAATGAAGCTCTGCTGGCTGCCCTCCTGAGCGATGTCAACAGCGACAACGAAGGACTCATCAATTTTGTGAGGGGTGAAGGCCGGTATTGGAAATTGGGCGACATCAACCACTCCAACCCCGTTGTTATCGGGGCTCCTAGTGGAACTCCGGGTTCGATGGGCCCAGGTTATGATGAGTTTAAGGATTCCTGGGAAGACAGACGTGAGGTGCTCTATGTCGGTGCTAATGACGGAATGATACACTGCATCGACCTTCTTACGGGTGATGAGCTATGGGGTTATATTCCTTTCAACATTCTTCCCAGGCTGACCGACATGTGGGCCGTCGATGCTGCCACAGGCGACAGGTATTTCTTACGCCAGGTCTTTGTCGACGGCAGTCCTGTGGTTGCCGACATCCAAATCGAAGGAAACTGGAGGACCATCCTCATCTGCGGCCAGGGTTCGGGTAAGGGTAGTGTTGTCGGTGGAAGCGTTACTGGCAACTATTATTTCGCTTTGGATGTGACCGATCCTTTCAGCCCGCAGCCCCTATGGGAATTTTCGGACGACACCATGGGGGAGACTTGGTCGATTCCGGTCATCGGAAGAGTCAGTAAGGAAGGAGACACCTGGGCAGCCTTCATGGGTTCCGGATACGACAACTACGCGGATGGGACGGTTGGGAATCGCTTCTATGCGGTCGATGTCGCGACGGGCGAGAAATTCTGGCAGTTCAACGCCGGTGAAGTCGACACCATCGCCGAGCACGGGTTTTCCTGGAATATCCAGAATACCATTCCCGGCTCTCCTTCCCTGGCGGATTCAGATGTGAATGGATATACAGACAGTGTTTACATACCCGACCTCGACGGTCGAATCTGGAAGATCGATACGAGTATTCCCTTCACCGATATCGATTCGTGGAGTGCAGCGATCCTTTATGAGGACGCCCATAACTATCCGATCGTCACAAAACCAGAAGTATGGATCAACCCGTTTATCCAAGGATCGCAACCCCGTCTGTATTTTGGGACAGGAGGCGATGATCAGGCGCCCGATGACGGCACCTATTCGTTCGTGGCCTTGATGGATAACGGCGCGGCGGAGCAGAGCGAAAGGGTTGAATGGTATTTGGGTGATCCAGACGGCCTCGGGCTCGATGCCGAAAAGCAGGTCGGTGTGCTCGGCTTTGGTGAAAAGGTCTGGTCCGATCCGCAGATCGGTGATTTTATCGTCTACTTCAACACGCTCACAGGGAGTATCGAGAGTGTCGATCCCTGTGTTAACATCGAAGGGATCGGGAAACTCTACGGTCGCTTCGTCGTTTCCAAGGCCGGCTCTGTTGTCGGTTCCAGTGCCTTCAGGACAGCCAGCGGCAATGTCGAGAGCCTGAACTTGTCCATAAAAACGCGGTCTGCAGTGACTTTGGGTGAGGAGTCGCAGACCGAGAGCGGCATTAAAAAGAGAGATGTCTATATTCAAGAATATGACTCGACCATTCAGAAGCTGGAACAGATTACCGGTGGATTGTTAAAGGTCAAGTCCTGGCGGGAAATCTATCAGATCATCAAGCAGTAGTGTTGAGGGACTGGAATGTCGGTTTGGCCCGCATTCCCTGAGGGATAGGGGCCTTATGCTTTTCGCCTCTTCATGGTCTCAAAAGAAGCTTGAAACGGCTTTGACGTTCTGTCTATTTTGGCTGAAACTGTTCATGAATGTCGATGTGTCTGTTTTTGAAGATTTTGAATCCAGACAATGAGGGGCGATGCCCCGAACAAACGAAATGAACTTTTTTTAAGAGACGACACCCCACGTATTGATTATTTGTAACATTAGATAAATAGGTTAGAGTGTTTAAGGATAGAGGAGTCCCGTATTTTTCTTTAAGGCTTGCCATCAATCGGTGAAAGATTGAAGTTTTCAGAAGACTCGTTTTCTGCCGACTGCTCTATCAGGGCGTTTTATAGAGAGAAAGGTAAGCGGAGATGATCTGCCGGCCGTAGAGAAGGGCGATGAAGGCGGCAGGCGCCAAAAAAGTCCCGAAGGGAAGGGCGTGCTGAAGCCCCTTTTTTTTGAAGCCGAGCATAAAGACGCCCACGATGGCGCCGCTGAACGATCCCAGAATAAGGGTCAATAACGATAGCTTCCAGCCAAGAAAGGCACCCACCATCAGCATCAAGGTCACATCGCCCATGCCCAGCCCTTCCTTTTTTCGCAGGAGGTAGTAGAGCCCGAAAATGAGCAGGAGAATTCCTGCGCCCACGAGCGCTCCTACAAGCGCTCCCATCAGGCTGAGATCCGCACGGAATAAGGAATAGACGACGGCCAGAGCGATCCCGGGCAGGGTGATTTCGTCCGGGAGTATTTGATGCGCATAATCGATAAATCCAAGTGCGATCAGAGCGCTGACGAAAAGACAGGAAGCAATAAAATGAAGATTGATTCCATACTGACCGTAGATCAGTAGAAAGCAAAGAGGAGTCAGTGCTTCAACCAGGGGGTAAGAGAGCGGGATCTTTGCCTTGCAGCCTCTGCACTTTCCTCGGAGAATCGCATAGGAAAGCAAAGGTATATTCTCGTAGAATTTGATCCTCCTGCCGCATTGGGGGCAGGAAGAGGGGGGAGTGACGATGCTCAAGTCCCTGGGGAGTCGGAAGATGACGACGTTGAGAAAACTTCCCCAGGCCAGGCCGAAGAGAATGATGATTACCGTTTCCATGGATTTATCCGTGTCATGACTTCTCCCGTATCGGGATCAAAGACGTAGTTCTTGTCATCCAGGTCTTTCGGGACAAACTTGATCAGCCCGGCCTTTACCAGTTCTTCAAGTTCTTCGGGAAAGCGGCCGTGTGTGTTCTTAAATTGCGCAACAGCCTTCTGCAGAACTTCGATATCCATAGCCGCTTTGGTTTGATAGAGATGGTTGGATGCGATCTTTTTAATCCGTTCGTCCTCAGCAGTTTTATAGACCTCCGCCCAATTCTTCCAGGCGGTTGCGTAATCCGATTGGTGGAAGGAGGCATTGGCGTAAAGCCTCTTGGCAATGGGAGGGGCGCCTTGGATGTCGGTCGCTTTTTTATAGTATTTTTGTGCCGCCTCAAAATCTTTGGCGTACATCTGGGCATAGTGGCCGGCCTGGAGGGGAAAGATCCACTGATCCGGATTTTTTTCCAGACCAAGATCCAGGATGCTGTAGGCCAGGGAGAGATCTCTAGCCTCATGAACCGCGATCAGAGCGCCGACTTCGTAGGGATCGAGGTATTGCGGATCGAGCTCCGAGATGATGGAAAAAACATGCTCCAGGTTATCGAACCGGTTCCAGACTGCTTGATTGCTGAAATACTGAATGGCCCAGAGATAGATAAGGTCGGCCATCAGGGTGTTGTAGCCGAAAGTGATACGTTTCAGATACTTTCCCGAGGGGATGTATATGAAGGACGATCCCGGCGTTTTGTATCGTGAGATCCCGTCTATTTGCAGCTTGAGTCCCATAAGGAGGCCCAGGCTGCAAACGATGATGAGAATAAGGGCCGTCTTTTTCATGGATTCAGAGGAAATCCCTTTTCCTGAATATGACCATCGCCAGGGCGAGAATAAATGCCGTGTAGGCGATTCCGTAAAGGATCGAGAGCAGAAGGGCGCTGGAAGGAAGTGGCAGATGATGCACGATTTCCGTCTTGTAGTTGAAATTCTCCAGATCGGGCAGAAGCGTGTAGAGGCCACGAACCGCAGATTTGAGGAAACCGGATTGAATTTTTGAGATAAGAGTCTCAAAGCCCCAGGAGAAGTGGCCGATCAGGTAGAAAGCCAGGGTGAAGATCGAGCTCAGGATGGGTGTGGAAAAACTGGAAAAAAGGATGGCTACTGCGGTGATGAGCGAGAGTTCGATAAAGATGAGAAAGACAATCAAGAATACTCTCCAGTCGATCTGGAATGTGTGGAGGAAGAGCACGGCCAAAAAGATCAAGGTCATGACAAAGAGCATAACGCCCAGCGTCACGATCATTCCAAAAAACTTGCCCAAGATGAATTGGTAACGATGAATGGGCTTGGCGAGCAGTGTGAAGATGGTTTTTTTATCGATTTCTTTATAGACCAGTCCTGTGCCGACCAGGATAGCCATGAGAGCCCCGATAATGGAGAGGGCGGCCAGCCCCACATCGGTTACGATTTTGACGCGGTCTCCGACCGTCAGCAAGGCCAACAGACGGGAGAAGACGAAGCAAACGGCAGCGAAAAAAAAGAGGAGATAGAGAATTCTATCTTTGATGGCTTCTTTGAATGTGTTGAAGGCGATAGCCCGTATTTTCATTGCTTTTTTACCAGCCCCACAAAGATGTCCTCAAGGGTCTCCGTTCTGGGGATGAGCGATAGAAGTCTTCCGTTTTCTTCCTGAACGAACCTCTGGATGTCCTCGAGTTTGCTTTCATCGAAGACTTTGAGAAAAATCCGCTCTCCGCGAGCTATAAAATCCTCGCCCAGATCTTTCAATCGTGCGGGATCGACTCCGGAGAGGATCACTTCCGTGAAGAGAACTTTCTCCGAAATCAGATCCGAGAGCCAGCCTTGGTTGATGATTTCACCGCTGACGATTACAGCCACCCGGTCGCAGATCATTTCGATATCTTGAAGAATGTGAGAAGAAAGAAAGACCGTCTTTCCCTCTTCTCTCAACCGGATAACGATGTCTCTGATCTCTTTTCTCCCTATGGGATCCAGCCCCCCAAGCGGTTCATCCAGGATGACCAGTGACGGTTCGTTGAGCAGGGCTTGTGCGAGTCCGATCCTCTGCAGCATCCCCCTCGAAAATTTTCTAAGTTGAAGATCCGCCGAATTCTCCAGATCCACCAGTCGAAGGAGACTGTGGATCCTCTGCTCACGTATTCCTTTCGCCAGTTGGAAAAGCTGACCGTAAAAGTGCAGGAACTCTTTTGCCGTAAGGTAATCATAGAAATAGGGGTTTTCCGGAAGAAAGCCGATCCGGCTTTTTGCCTTGAGCGAATTGTAAGGTTGATTGAGAATTCGGATCTCACCGGTTTCTGGAAAGATCAAGCCCAGCAGACACTTGATAGTGGTTGTTTTTCCGGCTCCGTTAGGACCGAGATAGCCGAAGATTTCCCCCTGTTCAACGGCAAATGAGATGCCTTTCAAAATTTTCTTTTTTTTGAGCAAAAATCCTGTTTTGAATGATTTGTGGAGGTTCCGGACCTTGAGTGCTTCAGTCATTCAGATTACTCCTATTATACAAGTCCTCTCGCCGATTTCAACGATAATCTGAACTTGATTTCTTTGCAACCGGAGACTTCACGAGGCTGACACAATTGTAGCTAGAGGATACCGGATACTTTTTGGGCATTCTTCAGAAGCCACTGCTGTGTGAAGACGTGCTCCCGCTTCGAAGCCAAGTGCAACTCGAGCTGCTTCTTGATCTCCTCCTCTGAAATCATGGAAATCAATTTTTCGTAATCGGCCACGAGTTTTTCCTCCGCTGGAATCAGTGTTTCCAGAGCGTTTTTTCTGTTGTCACCCGGATAGAGGTCGGGCATGGCCTGCCTGCTTTTTTCTACACCGGCGGCATCCTTGACCGCGTTCTCTATTCGGACAACATCGCCCAACTTAATGAGAATTCCGGAATTCTTGTCCCAGTGCCGCATGTGGTCGATGGAATTCTTGAAGAGCCTTTGACTCAAATCCTGGTGTTCGCTGAACATGATTGTGTAGTAGAGATAGCGGTGCATGAGTTCATTCTCGGTTGTCATGATAGCATGCAGGAGGCTCACTTCTTCTCTGGCCGCAACCTCAGGGTTGGATTGATAGCAGAGGATTTCTTCCTGGCCTTCCGCTTTCAGGGTATCCATCATGGATGCAAACTGGGCTGAGTGCCGCACTTCATCGTAGGAAATGTTGAGGATCATATTCTGGATTTTTGGGAAAGCCCCTTCCTCGATTTCAGCAGATTGATAGAGGTTCGTAACCAGGTCCTCGGTCATCTTATCCCTTTTGAGGTTGTCCATGATTTTAGGGTACCGTATGACCTCGTCGGTTTTAAAAGAGGGCTCACCGCCCATCTGCCTGATGACGATCCCGAGTTGCAGAGCGTGATACATCTCATCGATGCCGATCTGGATGGTTTGAGCACGGGCATCGGTTTTGATCTTCATAATAGGATCTTCGTAGAAATACTTGCCCTTGGGCATCGAGTAGGCGTGGATTGTGTATTCAAAGCTGACGGCCCATTCGTGTTCCAGGGCAATATTCAACAGCTTGATCGCGTCCTCTTCATTGTTGATCTTCTTGATGGATTCCATGGTTTCTCCTTTCTTTGTTTTGAAATGTATTATATGCTTTTGTCGACCAAAATAAAACCGGGAGTCCTCAGTTTCTGTGCTCCCGACATCAGCTTTGAATTTCACCCCCAATATCACCTTTAAAGGGGATTGACCCCTTGGGAAGGCTGTGCGATCATGGGGGCGATCAATCAGCCTTAGCGCAATTGTTCACCTCATCCAAGGCAGCGTCGAGGTTAAGAAAAGGGAGGGGAAGCGAGATTCCTCTCCCGCCCTCCTCTTCAATCCCCACGTTTCAAGGCCGCTTTTATAATTCATGTGAGCTTAGTCTAGTCTGTATTCGACGAAGACCCCCCATCCATCCGGCATGCGCCTCATCTAGAAAGGCGGGCTGGTTTATCCTTACTTCAGTCATTCCGGTGCGGTGCAGACGATCAGTGACCGGCTCCCTTCTCCTAAATCGATCGCTCTATCCTGAAATTAAAGAAGGCCCGCGGTGTATTGATTGAAATAGGGCTTGTGTCTATAATAAAAGTTCTCGTGCGATCCGGCATGATGGATAGTTTCCATGCCTGCCGGATTTATACGGATTGTTTGAGGTAAGGAGTCAAAGCAGCCCTCTATGGACACCAACATACCCAAGCTCAGGACCGATCTCGAGATCATCCCCGTTTCTTATCAGGGACACAAGGCCTTTATAGTCAAGGATGCACTTGGATTGATTGAAAATCCCGTCCTTCTCCAAGGCGATGTGCTCGAATTGGTCGGTCTGATCGATGGCCGCAAAAGCATCCGGGATATCCAGCTCGAGCTCACCCGGCTGAGGAAAGGTTTGCTTGCGAGTTCTAATGAGGTCGTCCAAATTCTCGGCGATCTGGATTCTCTGTGTCTTTTGGAGAGCGCACATTACCAAAGCAAAAGAGGCAGAATCATGTCCGAATATGCCGGCCTGAGTGTCAGACCGGCTGCTCTTGCTGGAAAATCTTATCCGGAGTCTCGGGATGAGCTTATGGAGTTTATCACGGTTCTCATGCAGCGGGAGGGGGAGTGCGAACCGCCGCGGCGGTCTGATAAAAGGGTTAGAGCTCTCGTCGCTCCCCATATTGATCTGGCTGTGGGGAGAAAGGCCTATGCCTGCGCATATGGTGCCATTAGGGAGATGGCGCCGGAGCATATCGTTTTGCTCGGGACCGGGCACAGCCTATCCGAACACTTCTTTTCTTTGACGGACAAGGATTATGAGACTCCATTGGGCGTTGTGAAAACCGACAGAGAATGGGTCGAGACACTCCGGCAAGTCGAATCACCAGCCCTTGCCCCGGATGATTTTGCTCATCGTTATGAACATTCCATTGAGTTCCAGCTGATTTTTCTGCAGTACTTGTTCGGCTCCGCGTTCACTTTACTGCCTATTTTATGCGGCTCCTTCCAGGATTCTTTATCTGCTTTCGATCATCCCGATGACATCCCCCCTGTGCACAATTTCCTCCGCTCGATTAAGCACCGTATCGATGAGAATCCCGTGAAAACACTGATCGTTGCCGGAGTCGATTTCTCGCACGTCGGTCCCAAATTCGGTCACAACCGGCAGGCTTCGGCACTTCTGCCTGCCGCCAAAAACCACGACAAAGCTTTGATCGATGCGGTGTGTCAAGGGAATGCCCGGCGATTTTGGGCCGAAGTGAAACGGATCGACAATCAATACAATGTCTGTGGATTTTCTTCTCTTGCCTGTCTTTTGGCTCTTCTCCCCGAAGCGAAGGGAGCATGTCTCGACTATACCTTTTGGGAAGAAGAAGCGACCCGGTCTGCCGTGAGTT
>JAFGNQ010000105.1 GCA_016926925.1 Candidatus Aminicenantota bacterium | reverse complement strand
ATGATATACCGCTCCCAAACAGCACCTTCTCACCTCGTTCTGCCGGTTTTTGAGTGATCCTGGCGCAACTCATACGGCTTCTATACCTGGATATCGACGTGGATTCTTTATGAGGTGAAAAAATTCCAAATATTCCAAGATTTTTATGGGGGGACTAAAAAATTGGTGAGGACCATTTCCCGGAGATAATTGGACTGAGTACGGTCTATGTGAAGAGAGTGGCAGCTGTTTATGGCGCACAAAAACAGCGCAGGCGGGAAAGCAGTTTTTCTTCGACAGCCCTGAGGGTGGTCTTTTTAGAAGCAAATTGAGGCTTCTTTCGTATCGACCGCGCAATAAGAACCTAGATCCAAAGGTCGAGTTGACTTGATGATGAGATTTTATAGAATAAAAGAAATGCAAAGGAGTCAAACATGAAACCCCACATCAATCGTTTTGTCGTATGTTCCCTCGGAATATTACTGGCACTGTGTGCGTCGTGTAAGAATGCCGAGGATCCCTATCTCTGGCTGGAAGAGGTGCAGGGCCAACGGGCACTGGACTGGGTGCAAGCCGAGAACGACCGGACTCTACAGCGGCTGACCGGAGACCCTCGATTTCAAGCCCTATATGAAGAAGGCCTGGAAGATCTCACCAGGACGGATCGTCTACCGGGAGTGACGATCATTGGCGAGCACACCTACGATCTGCTGCAGGACTCCAAGCATATCCGGGGGTTGTGGCGTCGCACATTGCTTGAGAGCTTTCTTCGCGGCCAGCCTGAATGGGAAACCGTACTTGATCTCGATGAGCTGGCTGCAAGCGAGAAAAAAAGCTGGGTGTTTGCGGGGGCGGTTTTCGCCTATCCGGATAACGATCTCTGCATGCTCAAGCTCTCACCGGGTGGATCGGACGCAGGCGTCTGGCGTGAATTCGACCCGAAAAGCAAACGTTTTGTGTCGGACGGATTCCAGCTCCCTGAAGCCAAATCGAACGTAGCCTGGCTGGACAGGAATACACTATTGGTACAAGCCGCTTTCGATGCCGAAGGTTCAACAACTTCCGGCTATGGACGTCAGATCAGGCGCTGGGATCGGGGCACAGCTTATGAGAAGGCGCCTGTCATCATGGAAGTCGATTCCACCCACATGGGAGCAAGCCCTAGTGTCATAACAGATGGTGATCAAAAACATATCCTGATCGTCGATATGATCACCATATTCGATTTGGATTACTATAGTCTGGACAAGGACGGCCTGCCGGCTCGGCTGCCGCTGCCTGCTGAATTCACATTATCCGGAATCTTCAAGGGACGCGCCTTCGGCCGCCTTAAAAACGATTGGTCTCATAAGGGCCAGAGCTATCCGATGGGCTCTATCATTGCCTTCGACTTTGCCGCCATTGATACGGGCGGGAATCTTCCGGATGCGGAAGTCGTATTCACACCGAAGACCAATCAGGCGGTGCAAAGCCTGCTTGGCAGCGGTTTTCTTGCGACCGGCGATGCACTTTATTTCAGTCTGCTGGAAGATGTCGCCGGAAAGCTCGTGAGATTGACCGTGACTCCTGAGGGCTGGAAAAGCGAGTACGTGGAGATGCCGGCCAATGGATCGGTCTCGGTCGTCGCTGCCGATCATGTAACGAATACCTTGATTGCCCGCTACGAAAATTTCCTTACACCCCCCAGTCTTTATTTCATCCGGGGGCAAGAGAAACCGGTGGAGTTTTTGGCACTCGATCCAAAGATGGATACATCGGATTTCCAAACCGTACAGCATTTTGCAACCAGCAAGGACAGCACACGAATTCCCTATTTCGTGACCTGCCCTAAAGGGCTGGAAATGAACGGCTCGGCACCGGCTTTACTGGGGGCATACGGCGGATTCGGATTCTCCATGACGCCGGCTTATTTGGGCAGAATATTCGGCGAAGGACTGCCGTTCAAGACCATTTTGAAGGCGGGCGGCATCTACGTACTTGCCAATATCAGAGGCGGAGCCGAGTATGGCCCCGGATGGCATACCTCCGGAATCCTGCACAACCGTCAGCGGGTGTACGACGATTTCCATGCTGTTGCCGAAGACGTGATCGAGCGCGGCTACACCTCCCCAGAGCATCTGGGCATTGTCGGCGCATCCAACAGCGGGCTTTTGATGGGCGTTGCTTTCACGCAGCGGCCAGATCTTTATAAGGCGGTGCTCTGCGGCGTGCCCCTGCTGGATATGCGCAGGTATCATCGGCTTTTAGCTGGTGCTTCTTGGATAGCTGAGTATGGCGACCCTGACGATCCGGAAATGTGGAAGACTATCAAACAGTACTCCCCTTACCACAACCTGCAGCACGATCGGGAATATCCAGAAGTGTTTTTCTACACATCCACAAAAGACGACCGCGTTCATCCGGGGCATGCAAGGAAAATGGCGGCTAAAATGCGTGCTCAGAAGCATTCCTTTCTGTTCTTCGAAAATATCGAAGGTGGGCACGGCGCCGCTGCCAACCTGAATGAAAAGGCGAGACTCGGCGCCCTGGAGTCGGTCTATCTGCTGCAGAAACTCCGATAGGGAGGATTTGGCTTAGAAATTGGTCGATCAGTGTGTAGAGTATTCTTATACATAGCCAGTTTGGGTATGTTACAAGAGTTGAGCCCCAATATAAACAATTAAAAGATTCAAGGGAAAACGTAAGCACTTATTTAAGGGCACGCTCGGCAGCCCTGTCGAGAGCTGCGATCGTTTTCTGTTGAAGATCATCGGCCTCCGCATGAGAGTCTCCCACGGCCGTGAGTCCCAGGCGCCCATACTCTCCAAGGGCACTCATCATGTGGAAAACCACACCGGTTTGATGGGCCTGATTAAAATGCAAGCCCTCGAAAGCTGCGATATCGAAGATGTCTTCATGAGTAAAAACTCGGTACAGGGGCGACTCGAGGTGGTCTGTGGCAGCAAAGTATTTGGTATTCCCTTCAGCTGTCTTGAATAATCCGGCTTGAGCATCGTAAGTTCCATCAGTCAAAAACTGAAGGGTCAAGAACGGATGGGTTGTTCCTCCCTTTCTAAGGTTGATCTCTATGGCGTACGATTCCCAGTCCCCCATATTTGATCGAACGGCTACGAAATCGACCGCAAGCCTGCCGATCACTCCTTCTTCGGCCAAACGTTTCCCGACTTTTGCAGCTTCGCGCATGATTGTGCTTGCATAAGCCTCATCGGCGGGAAAGCGGGCCCCGAAATAACTTTGCCCGCTGGGGCCTCCCAGAATTTGATCGTGAGTCGAGAGAAGTTCCACCTCGCCCAAGGGAGTGATGCGGATCTGAGCGCTGGGACTCCTGAACTCTTCCCCCAGGATACGCTCTTCGACGACGCCTCCATGCTCAGCTAAAATTTCCAAATACCAATCTGAAGTCACTTCCGGGACTTCGAAACGAAAATTGCTCAGTCTTTTTTCTATGGCCGTTGGTTCGCCAGGAGAACCCGGCTTGGGCAAACCATCCAGATCGAGGACTGCATTCCCCATTCCTCCGACTCCTTCATCATGTTTAACAATGACCTGCCCGACCGAAGGCCGGGCATTGCGGATATCGACAATGGCAGCAACAAGATCACGGACTGTTCGAACATCCCCAACTCCAAACGGATGATTGACTCCCTCCTGAGCAAAAAGCTTACGGCAGCTGCTTTTGGTTCCAAAAGAAAAAAATTTCGGATCTGCGCCATACATGGGGATATTCAGCTTTAAGGCCAGATCACGCTCAAGAATCGTGTTCATAAAGGGAACAAGATGGGCGCGGTCATGGTCTGGAATGAGGGATCTTATTTTTTGGAGGAGTCGGGGACGCTGGAGAAGCTTGAGGCTGAGCGGGCACGAGGATCCGTCCAAAGGGGAAAGCATAAAAAGCCGCTTACGGGCGTGACTGGAGATCACACCGGGGAGAAGGTGCAGGTAGTAGTCCACTATATCCGAAGGAATCGCCTGCGACGTCACATAGACGAGCCGGGCTCGGGGCTGCCTCAACAACAGCAACAGGAAGAGAAATCTCTCCTCATACGCCTGCAGTAGCGGACCGGGAATGTTCACATCGACGGATATCGATGGGACAACAACAATCGTCTGTTCATCTTGGTTCATGTGATCGATCGTATTCCAAAGTGACTTTAGTTTCTGCTGCAAGGCGTCGAATTTTGCCTTGGCCTCTGTTTCGGATATACCTAGCTCATATGTAAGAATTTTTTGTCCCATGAATTACCTCTCGAATCTGTGATTTGGGCCCTCCTCATAGATAGATCATAATGAGTATTCCGTATTCCTAAATTATGAAAGCTCTGACCCAAAGTCAAGGATATGAAACAGTGCTTCCGACTTCTTAAAATACTGCCATCCGTTCTTCTCTAAAGGACGTTGACCTTATCGTTTTGGGTGTGATACTTTTACCCTGGAACAACAGCCGTTTGAAATTACCAACAATTTTTAGGGATTTTGATTAAGATCAATAAAGAAATTTCTATTTTTTAAATACGACCGCGACAGGAGGAGGACATGGACCGCAGAGATTTCTTAAAAAAAGCAGCCTCGATCGGTGCAATCACCGCATCCGGAGGCATCGGGGCCTCGTTTGCCCGGGAGGAGGGCTCTACGCCGGCAATCGGGGGCCGCTGGTCAAAGATGGCCATGACCGACCTTAAACCCCTGGCTCCGATTCCGGAGCACATTGCTGCCGTTGGCCGGCGCGGCATGGTATCCTCTTCCCACCCTGTGGCCACCGAGGCCGCGCTGTGGGCGCTCGAGCGGGGCGGTACCGCCGCTGATGCCTACATCACTGCTGCATTCGCCCAGGTAGTGCTCGAGCCCACTATGACCACCCTCGGTGGCGGCTGGTGGATCCACTACTTTGACGCAGCCAAGAATAGATTGCATGAGGGGACCAGTGCCTTCGCGACACCCGCAGCTGCTAAAGGTTCTATGTCCAACGCAGACACCATGACCGGCCGTGCAGTGATGGTGCCGGGTTGGGTGCGCGGCGCCGAGCTTTCCCACAAGAAATGGGGGCGGCTTTCATGGGCAGAGCTCCTCGAGCCGGCCATCGATATCGCCGAGAACGGCCTCATCATCGACCACTTGCTCTGGGGCTGGACCTTCGAGAAGAAGGGGCTCGTTGGCCGTTACCCCGAAGGGCGGGAAATCTGGTTCCCGAACGGCTACATGCTCGGTGTCGGCGATACTCTACGCCAACCGCATCTTGCCATGACACTCAAGCGCCTCAAAGATGAGGGCCCTGATTACTTCTACACCGGCCGCTGGGCCAAGAACATGGTGGCTGCGGTCCGTGCACGAGGCAGTCGGATCACCGGGGAAGACCTCAGAAATTACCAGCCGGGAGAGTTCACCGACGGCTGGCAGCCAGGAAGCAACGATGGACTGGCTGCAACGACATTCCGGGGCTACGAGGTCGGACCACCCTCACTGGCCATGTTCGGGCTCGGTTTCAACCTAGTGGAGGCGGGCGACCTGCGGTCACGGGGCCGACCTAGCGACAATGCCGATTCGCTCTACCTCCTAATCCGCATCATGCAGGAGATGTGGCATACCGGCCTGCAGTACAATACCAAAACCCACGACAAGCTGGTCTCTAAGGAGTACGCCGAGCAGCTGTGGCCATTGATCGAAAATGGCCCGCCGCGGCCGTTCAATGGATTCGACGCCGGGACTTGTGCACTGGCCATAGTCGACAGCGAAGGGAACATGGCCAGCGGTGATCATTCTATCTCGTCGTCGATCTACGGCACCGGCATCTTCGTCGATGGGGTGGTGCTCAACCGGGTGCTCTACAACATTAAGTACGATTTCCCTCGCGGTATCGCCACATCGGTGTGGCTTTTCAAAGGCGGCAAACCGGTGCTCACCATGGCCTCGCCCAGTGTGGCCTTTACAGAGTGCGTGCTGCAGAACGTGACCAACGTGGTTGAGTACGGTATGGATCTCCATGAGTCGGTGCTCCAGCCGCGTTTCGGCCACACCGACCAGAATTTCGGCGGGACCCAGATCGAAGGCAGCTTCTCCGAGGAGATACTCCAAGAGGTCGAAAAAAGGGGAATGGAGCTGATGCGGACCAGCCCATGGTATGTTTACATGGGCAGCTGCCAGGGCGTGATGCTGAACCAACAGAACGGCACAATCACCGGCGTCGCGGATCCGCGGCGGCGGGGCATGGCCAAGGGGATCTGATCCAATGAGTTTAGCTTTCAAAATATGAAGGAGGAAATAATGAAACCTTACAAAAGCCTGGTTATGTTTTTTTTAGTTATCAGTCTGCTTCTCTTTTTTCCATTCATGCATGCCGAAAATTCAATAGATGAAAAAGACAAGATCAGCGAATACACCTGCATCATCAATGAATGGTTGTTGGCAGGTCCCGCTTCGATTCCGCTGCCTGCACAGATCGGGGAAGGTGCGGAATTTCCAGTCAGAGATCTTCTCGAGCAAAATATGATCGACCCTATAAAACTCTGGCCTGAGGCGGGTCAGTCATTTGCATGGCATCAGGACAGCAGCCTGAGATGGACAGTTGAAAAAGCAGAGGACGGGAATATGAAGTTCTCCTCAAAGAGCAACGGACCGGAGATGGCCATGCTCTTTTGTTACCTTGAAGTCGACAGATGGTTTAAAAGCAACCTTGAAATAATGAGTGACCACCTGTTCAAGGTTTTCCTGGACGGTGTCGAAATAACCTCGAAAAGCAGCTCACTATCCGAAGATTCGGGAAAATCCTCTCCTGCGACAAAAGAAATCTCTCTCTCTTGCGGAAAACACAGGCTGGTCATACTGTCCATAAAAGATCCGGACTGCGCACATGTCTGGAGTGTTAAGACCGAGTTGAAAACATCGATCAGAGGATCACTCAAAACCGACTCCAATCCGAAACGCTTTATGACGGAGGACGATGTTCACAATGCCGTGAATATCGCTCAAGTGGCCGTTGCGCCGGATGGAAGCGCCGTAGCCACCACCGTAGTCCGGCGCAATCCCCGAATCGGAAAAAACGAATCATGGATCGAGGTCCGCTCTTTGCCTGCTGGAGAGCTGGAACAAACATTCCGCGACTCTCAAGGATACCGGAATGTCCGGTGGTCTCCTGACAGCAAGATGCTGAGCGCCATCGTCCCGGGCGAAAATGAGACTTGCGACCTCTGGCTCATAGAAAGAAAAACGCGACAAACCCGCATCCTTCTCGATGATATTAAAGGACTTTCCTCCGCTACCTGGTCACCGACAGGAACTTTCCTCCTTTATTCCATAACAAAAACACCGGATGAAATGGTCCCGAAAGTATATAAGCTTGACGATCTGGATGACAGGTGGTTGTCCAATCGCAGTTTGACACATCTCTACACAGTCATGGTCGACTCGGGTGTCTGTCGCCGACTGACGGCGGGTTCAAAATCCGCGGCCGGACAATTTGCCTCCGCGACGTCCCCATTCAACCCGGACGGCACGAAAATACTCTTTCTCACATCAAGGACAGATTACGAAAAAAGGCCCTATGTTGTCAGTGAGCTCTACGTCCAGGATTTGGACACGAATCTATCAAAACTTGTTTTTGCCACACCTTTTGCGATTGACTCAGCCCAGTGGACCAACGATGGCCAAAGCATCCTGTTCCTCAGCGGGCAATCAGCAGACAGTAAGACAAAATCAACGGGACATATTCCGAATGATTATGAAAAAGATCTGTTCATTCTCAATTCAAAAACAGGCGATCTTAGAAACCTCACTCAGACATTCGCTCCCGCTCTCTCATCCATCAAACAGCTTGCCAACGGATCTTTATTGATGAATGTGATGGATAAATTGCAGCAAACACTCTATGTGACGGATTTGCAGGGTTCCTATTTTAACAAGCTTGATTTGGGCATTGACGTTGTCAGCGCTTTCGACCTAGATTCCCGGGGTAAGTTTCTCGTTTACACCGGAACGTCTCTCCAAAATCCCATCAAGCTCTACGCGTATGATTTGGCGACGGAAAATAAAGATTTGCTTTTCGATCCGGGAAAGAAACGCTTTGAGGACATTGTTTTTCCGAAGATTGAAGACTTCAGCTTTAAAAACAAGAGCGGTGTCGATATCGAGGGGTGGCTCCGTTATCCGGCCAATTTCGATCCGGAAAAAAAGTACCCTCTGATCGTCCATTATTACGGCGGTACGGCCCATACGCCTAAAAGCTTCGATATCCGCGTGGGAACATCCCATCATTATCTAACGACCAACGGTTATGCCGTCTATGTCCTGAATCCCAGCGGCGCACCCGGATGGGGGCCTGAATTTTCCGATCTTCACGTCAACGACTGGGGAAAAATCGTCTCCGAGGAGATTATCAGTGGTGTAGAGCAAATCCTCAAAGAAAAACCATTCCTCGATCCGAAAAGAGTCGGCGCTTACGGCGGAAGTTACGGCGGATTCATGACCATGACCCTGGCTACAAAAACAGATCTTTTCCGGTCGCTCATCGCACTCTACGGAATCAGCAACATCACCAGCTACTGGGGCGCAGGATGGTGGGGCTTTTGGTACAGTGGAGTGGCTACGGCCGGAAGCTTCCCGTGGAACAGGCCGGATATCTATGTCGATCGATCCCCTCTTTTTCATGCCGATAAAATAAAGACACCGCTGCTTTTGCTGCACGGAGATGCCGATATCAACGTTCCTGTCGAGGAATCAGAACAGATGTTCACGGCTTTGAAGCTGCTGCACAAAGAAGTTGAATACATCCGTTTCAAAGGCGAGAATCACGGCATCCTGGGAACGGACGAAAACCGCATTCTCCTGCCGAAAATGATGCTCGCCTGGTGGGATAAGGACCTGAAAGATCAACCCGAAGCTTGGAATGCGTTGTGGAAAGACCGGAAATGATGGAAAGATCGGAACTGTCCGGAGAGCATTCTGATACAGAGCCGGATTTTGAATTCGAACAATTCAATTAACAAAAATCATGTGGTAAAAGGAGTTGCGGAATGAAAACGAAAATCAACAGTTATCGAGCTTGTTTTCTAATTTTTTGGTCTTTTATTATTGTTATGACCTTGAGTGGAAACATGCTTGCCCCAGAGAGCAGCGTCAAAAAGTTCGATTTAATCGTCCGCACGGAAATCAGTATAAACCGGCCTCCAGCTGATGTTTGGCCTCTCTTGTTTAAAGTCAAAGAATGGAAGTCAAGTATCGACAAATTGGAAAGAGTGGCAGGCGAGCCGAATAAAGAAGGAGAGACACTCCGGGTAACGCCGAAAGGCACCGGAGAAGATCAGGGCTATTTTATTAAATATGTGCGTGTCGAAGAAAACCGGCAGCTTGTGATTAAAATCTTCAACATCCCAGACGATGGAGCCGTAGGGTATTCAGACTTCAGCCTCTTCGAGTCAAAGGGCAAAACAGACATGATCTATGATGTGTATGTAGAATACAGGTTGCCGGGAATGTCGGAGGAAGAGGTGAGGAAATTCGGCAGCCGGGCTTATTCTGCAACCAAGGAAAAGCTCGAAAGCGAAAACCAAAAACTGAAAGAACTGGTGGAAGCCGGTATATAGATAAAATTTAATATCTTCCAAAATCGATCCTAAGAAAAAGTCTAAAAAGCCCCTGTTTGATACAGAGCGCCTGCACAAGGCACTCGCTGGAACGCTCGCTAAGGAACTGCCTCAAAAAGGACTCTCCCATCGCCGGACTTCGAGTTGTCTTCACCAAAGATGACACTGGTACTGTCACAGAATTGCGGCTCATTCAACCGAACGGCGACGAGACTGTGATGAAACGAAAATAGTATAAAGAGGCGGTTCAAGATTTGCGCAGTTGAACCGCCCCTTTTCCCGGCAAACAGAAGAACTTCTTATTAATCTGATTTTTTCTTGTGCTGTTCGAACCAGGCGATGATGTGGAGCATTTTTGAGAGATGCTGGCTCGGCCGCGAAAAAATGCCGTGGCTTGCTCCGGGATACCTGACGAGGACGGCTTCTTTGCCCTGTAGCTTTAAAGCCATATAGTACTGTTCCGACTCAGACATCGGGCACCGCCAGTCTTCTTCTCCGGTGATGATGATGGTCGGGGTTGTAACATTCCCGACTACGGATAGAAGCGACCGTTTTTCATAATGCTCCGGAATATTCCACGGGTAATCGGGAAACCAGTATTTGACACCTATAGGGGCCATATCAGCAGTGAGCACCCAACTGTACCAGTTGATGACGGGATAGAGTGAGGCGGCAGCACGGAATCGAGGTGATCGGCCGATCATCCAACAAGTCAGGACTCCTCCTCCGCTCCCACCGGTGACATAGACATGATCTTCATCGATATAGCCTTTGGCGATAACGGCATCGACACCCGAATTCAGATCATAAAAATCATCTCCGGGAT
>JAFGNQ010000013.1 GCA_016926925.1 Candidatus Aminicenantota bacterium | reverse complement strand
AGCTACGGGCGCACCAAATTGAGTGCGATTATTATAGCAGAAAACTCATTCCAAATTCATTCCAATTGACACCCATACCTGAAATTTATATCCTATATCAAGCTAGGGAAAAGGAAACAGTGACTGTCAAATGTCCTCAGTGTGATTTTAAAAATCCAGACGATACATTCTATTGTGGGAAATGTGGATCATCCCTGAAGCCTTCAATGGATGTTTCAGTTACTAAGACTCTAAAAACACCAGCTAAAGGATTCAAGAAAGGCACCGTTATTGCAGGAAAGTATAAAATCATTGGAAAGCTTGGTGAAGGTGGGATGGGAATTGTTTATAAGGCTAAAGATACTAGGCTTGATAGAATTGTCGCCCTTAAATTCCTTTCACCAGAACTAACCCGAGATGGAGATGCTAAAAAACGTTTTTTCCAAGAGGCAAAGGCAGCGGCTTCTCTGAACCATCCTCAGATTTGTACTATTTACGAAGTTGATGAAGCTAAAGATCAGACTTTCATCGCTATGGAATACATCGAGGGACAGAGCCTAAAGGATAAGCTAAAATCTGGCTCATTGGAAATTGATGAGGCCAAAGATATTATTCTACAAGTGGCAGAAGGACTAAAGGAAGCCCATGAGAAAGGGATAGTCCATCGGGATATTAAGCCTGCCAATATAATGCTCACTAAGAAGGGCCAGGCAAAGATCACAGACTTTGGTCTAGCTAAGCTTTCTTGGGGAGTCGATCTCACAAAAACATCCACAATAATGGGTACTGTGGCCTATATGTCTCCTGAGCAGGCAAGAGGGGAAGAAGTCGACCATCGCACAGATATCTGGTCATTGGGAGCGATGCTTTATGAGATGCTGTCTGGTGAACGTCCATTCCAGAAAGCACAAGAGCAGGCTTTGATTTATGCCATCCTAAATGATAAACCAACCCCACTCTCTTTACTTCGTTCTGATGTGCCAGCTTACATAGAGCAGGTGATTGAAAAAGCGTTTGCAAAGAAAGTAAGTGAGAGGTACTCGGATATCCAAGGATTAATTCAAGATTTAAAGATTTCTATTACCTTCCCAAAAGTAGAGAAGTCGATTGTGGTGTTGCCATTCGAAAATCTGAGTCCAGATCCTGAGCAAGAATACTTCTGCGACGGAATGACTGAGGAGATAATATCTGACCTCTCAAGTATTCAGTCTGTAAGAGTTATTTCACGAAACACGGCAATGGTATACAAAGGAACAAAGAAGACCACTAAAACAATTGGCCGTGAGTTAGATGTTCAGTACGTTCTTGAGGGTAGCGTTAGAAAGGCAGGTAGTAAACTTCGTATAACTGCCCAATTAATCGATGCGGTTAGCGATGCACATATCTGGGCAAAAAAGTATAGTGGAACCTTAGATGATATTTTTGATATTCAAGAAAAGGTATCCCTGTCCATACTTGAAGCCTTACAATTAAAGCTCACTCCTCAGGAGGCTAAAGGAATATCTGAAAGGCCAATTGATAATGCCCAAGCATATGATTGTTATTTGAGAGCATATCGAGAGATTTCATCTTTCTCCAAGGATAGATTAGAACACGCCCTGAATTTGCTTCACAATGGTATCAGCATAATCGGAGAAAACGCCGTATTATATGCAGGAATTGCATTTACACACTTCCAATATGCGAATATTGGAATTGAACAAGAAAAACATATTAAAGAAGCTGAAGAATTCGTCACGAAAGCTTTTAATCTCGATTCTGAATTAGCAGAAGCCTATGGAGTCTTAGGGTGTATCAATCAAGTCTTCTATGGAAAAGCTCATAAAGCGATTGGCAATTTCCAACGAGCTCATTCAATCAAACCAGAAGATCCGGAAATAATGACATGGTTGGCTTGGGGATATATTCTTGTTGGCAGAATGAACGATGCCATGTCTTTAATCGATAGAATGTTTTCGATAGATCCCCTTAATCCAATGAATCATGCGATGAGGGGTGTTTATCATTTTTTTCAGGGCCAGTTTAATCAGGCTCAAAAGCCACTCTTAGACATGTATAAAATTGTTCCAGAAAGTGGCATGTGGCAGTTTTGGAAAGCCCTAGTTCTTCTTTATAATGATAGTCCAAAGGAAGCTTTTAATTTCATAGACGAGTGTATCAAAGAACCAGGCCAGGACACTCTTGCTCAATTAGCCGTATTTCTTAAATATGTAATCAAAGGTGATAAAAATAAATTGCTCGACTTACTCACGCCCTATACTATTAAAACTGCAAAAAAAGACTGCCAGTATTCATGGCACATGTCATCTTTCTTTTCATATCTTGAAGATAAGGACCAATCTCTAGATTGGCTAGAAAATGCAGTCGATAGAGGATTCATAAATTACCCTTTCCTTAACGAATACGACCCCTTCCTCGAAAACATCCGCGGTGAGCCCCGCTTCAAGAAGCTCATGGAAAGAGTCAAACACGAATGGGAGAATTTTGAGGTGTAAGGATGAAGTGCCTCAGATGTAACACTGATATCAGTTTCTTGACTTATAGAAATTTCTAGCTTATAAGAGGCCTATAAATACAGGGAATACAATTGCCTCATAATCAAAGCCGACATCAACATCCTATTTCGGATAAACAAATCACCTTGAAATCATTCCACATTGAAGTTATCGATGACGCTATGGTTGATGTATTCAAACAGAAATCACCTCTTGAGCGGCTTAAAATTGCCTTTGGGCTATGGCATTCAGCACGAACACAGCTTTTTCACAATTTGCGCTCTCTCCAACCTGATTGGGATGAGGAGAAAATAAGGCAAGAAATTGCGAAAAGGATATCTCATGGAACAACATGAGTTATTGCTGTTTGTCGTCGGATGTTTTGAAAAACTTAAAATTCCTTATTTAGTCACAGGAGGCATTGCTTCCATTGCGTATGGTGAACCCCGATTTACCAATGATATTGATGTTGTTGTGGATATGAGTTTGAATCACGTTGACGCGTTCAAATCTTTTTTTCCCGAAGATGAATTTTATCTTGACGTGGATTCCATGAAAAAAGCAATACATCGCAGTCATCAATTCAATATCATTCACCCAGGGTCAGGCCTCAAGGTTGATGTTATTTTAAGTAGAAGGGATGATTTCGACCAGAGTCGGTTTTCCCGGATTAAGAAACTCAATGTATCTGAAACGAAATCAGCCGATTTTGCTTCACCTGAAGATGTTATCATCAAAAAACTGGAATTTTTCAAGGAAGGTCGCTCCGAAAAGCATCTCCGTGATATAGTCAGCATGCTCAAAATTTCTTCCGAATTGATTGATCTAGCTTATATTTCGACCTGGGCAGAAAGGCTAAGTGTAAGCGAGCTTTGGGAAGAGGTCCAAAAAAATATCTGATCATTTCATTTATAGGAATTTCCTTTTTGGGCTTGCTGCTTTTTCTCGGCTGCTATAAGAAATTTCTGCAGATGAGGCGGAGGTGTCCAAAACAAAAAAGATTCTGGTGTCCATAAGGATTTAGCTCAACCCCTAAAATTGGATTCGAAGTCAAAAGGCCGCTCAACAGTTTTGTCCTTTTACTCTTTCGGGATGATCGGGAGTTCTATGTAGGAAACATAGTCCTTGTTTCTATAGATGGTAACTGTCGGCACGATATTGTCGGGTGCATCGGGTGAATTCGACGGACTGAGTTTCGGATGCAGCTTGAACGTCGGCCAATCCGCACAGGCAATGGAAACGCGCATGCGGTGGCCTTTCTTAAACACCCAAGAGGTAGGATAGAGATCCGTTACGATCTTAACGATCTTTCCACCTGCGAAAACCTTATCTTCATAATCGGCCCTGTCGTACCCATGCCAGGGAAGGTCCGGAAGCACATCTATGCCCGGATTGTCCGGAATCATCCGGTCATTGTCCTGCAGGGTGGTGAATTCCGCCCTGTGTCCGCGCTCCGTGACCAGCACGGACTCTCCGTTTGCATCCACATCCACAAGGTAAAAGAAGACATCTCCGTAATCTGCCGACGATGAGACCCAAACATGGACAATAGGATGACCGGTAACCTCGACATCTGCTTCCAAGGGAGGTGTGGTGTAAGTCAGACACTGCAGATCCTTCTCGGTGCGGTATGGAGGTGTTTCGGCTACACCCATCATCTGCTGTCGGTTCCGCGGAAAGAGTTGAGCCGTCGGATGAGGCTTGCCGACCATGTCGTTGACCGCGGCAATCCAAGCTGTGTCTGCCTCCGGGCCCCAGCCCGAGTTGTGGGTAAAATCCGCCGTGTATTCATCTTTCCCGTCAGTGGGGGGCTGTGCCTTTGCCAAAGCATTATCCCCGGTAATATAAAATTTCGTCAGAACCTGTCTGGCCAGAGGCCACTCGTTTTCAAAGCGGTACCCTTCCCCGTTCATGACATAGATGACGACTGGAGGCTCCTTATCGATGCCGTTATCGATACCTTTCAGCCAGCAATCGAACCAGCGGAGCTCTTCCCTTCCGAGCGCCATCATCAACTCTCTGGGGTCTCCCAACGCGGCATCAAACCCGATCAACTCGGCGAAAGCCGGCGAAATGCCTTGATGATAGCATGGCCTGGCCACAATTTTAGAGGGATTGGTTCTCTTCATGGTGCCGTACAGCTCGAAGGTGTTCCTGATAAAAGGATCGAACCAACCGCCGATATTGTAGACGGGAATCTCGGACTGCATCACACTCGGAATCAGCGCTAAGTTGATGTCGGCTACGGTCAGACCGTCACCTGGCCTCTTATCGTCCCTAAATCCGCGATCGCTCCAGATGATGTCAGGGTCATAGTCCCCGGGAGCACCGTCGGGATGAGCGACATGCTCCATCGTAGCATTGAAATAGAAGTGATTTTCCCGGCTCAGGCCGTCGCTGTATTGCGGCGGATTGTCCGGATTCACCGGCCAGGCGTAATCGTCGAAGAAAGCGCCGTTTCCATTCGCATCCATGGGAATCTCATCGACGAGATTGCCGTCGCCGTCCTCATCTATAACCGGCGGTGTAGGCGGAATCGAGCGAAAGTCCTTGACCATCATATTCCTGTTGAGAAGGTTGGTGAAGGCCGACCAGAACTGCATGAAGGCATAGCTGTAAATACCTCCGGGCTTCATCATGAAACCGTCGAGCCCTGCCACCATCGGGGCGATACATTTGAGGGCCTCCGGTTTTCTCGAAGCGCATGCGATCTGAGACCAGCCGACATAGGATCCTCCTTCCATGCCCACCTTCCCGTCACACCAGGGCTGTGCCGCCATCCAAACGATGATTTCTTTTCCATCGTCACAGACGATGGGGTCCATGACGATCATCCAGCCAAAGGAAGCCCCTGTTCCGCGCATATCCGCGATGGCCACAGCGTATCCGTGAGATAAAAACAGCGCATGATGAGGATACGGAGTAATGATATTTCCTGTTTCCATATCCATTAGCGTGCGGTGGTACGGAGTATATTGAAACACGCCGGGAAATTTTTCCGGCGCATGCCCTTTTCCCGTATATGTTTTGGGCAGAAAGACATCCACCGCAATTTTCGTTCCGTCGCGCATAGTCACATATTCGGATATATGCTTCGAACCTTCCCACCGAGGCTTGCTGTAACCGGAGTATTCGAAAGGCCGGCTTATCTTTTCCGTGCGCGAACATCCGGATGTGAAGGAAATGAGCAAAATCGCGGAAATGAATAGAACGGACACATTTTTCTTATGCATCACATATCCCTCCTTAAAATATCCTAAAAAATATTTCTTGTATTTACAATATTTTGAAGATTTGGGAGAGCTGAGGGCTTTGTTTTGGGCTAAATAACAAAACGATCACTCCAACTACTCTTCCGAGCGTTCCAGTTCCTTCGCGATGAACCAGTCGATGTGTTTTTCGAGGACAGGAAACGGCATTGAACCGCTTCCGAGCAGGGCATCATTGAACTTCCGGATATCGAATGTGTCACCAAGCGCTTTTTCTGCCTTATCGCGGAGCTCACGCATTTTAATACTACCCAGTTTATAACCAAGTGCCTGAGCCGGAATGTCGACGGAATAGCGCAAAGTTTCGCTTTGGATCTGGGTTTCTGTCTCGAGAACATTTTCCCTCATAAAATCCATGGCCTTGAGCCTGGTCCACTCCAAAAAATTCATACCGGTATCGACAACGAGGCGAACGGAAAGAAACATGTCCATCATATATTTACCGGCACGGCTGTAGGGATCTTGATACAAGCCCGCTTCCATAGCAAGCCAGGAGGCATATTCCGCCCACCCCTCGTTGAAGGCATTGTGCAGCGTCTCCCGCCGGAATGCAGGCAGCGATTCGTTCTCAGTCTGGGACGCGATGTGAAAATGATGGCCGGGAATCAGCTCGTGATAGAGGAGTCCCTCCGACATCAGTAGGGACCGCTTTTCCGGAGTCGATCCGTTGTAATAATAGATCCCCTTGGGATTGGCCGCTGAAGGGGCATCATAATAACCGAAAGTCATAGATCCTTCGAGTTCCGGAGCCAGTCTGGCCACACCGTAAGGAGCTTTGGGTTTCCACAGAAAATAATCATCGAGCTTTTCTTCCATACCTTTGATATAGCTGTTCAACCGCTCGCCGATCTCATCTGCGGTTTTAGGAAAAAATCGGGGATCGGTCCTGAGGAAGTGACGGAACTCGTCGAACGTGCCTTCGAAGCTGACGGACTGACGGATTTTATCGACTTCTTCTCTGTTCTTTTTAACCCATTGGAGGCCGATCTCATGGATTTCTTCAGGCGAGAGACCGAGCGTTGTCTGCACTCTGATCAAATAGCGGTAATAATCCCTTCCTTCCGGATACTGCCAGAGCCCGACAGTTATGGAGGCATTGGCTTTATAAACACCTTCAATGTAAGCGACCAATTCTTCGAGTGCGGGTTTTATTTCGGAATCGACAAGATTAGCCACATCTTCTTGAAACGTGCCGGTGGTACCCTCTTCAAGAGAATCCAATCGTTCAAGAGGCACGAAGAAAAGACTCTTCTTGCCTTCGCTGACAAACATATTCAAGTAAGGAACAACGACATCCAGCTCTTCTTTGGGAACGATGATGCCTTTTGTGAACTGCTTCTGAAGTCTATTCTGTATGGACTTAACAAAAGGAGCATATTGACGAAGAAGATTCATGTATTTATTGCAGTCCGAATCGCTCTCGAATTTGAATTCCGTGAAAACCCTGTGGACGAGACTCAGCGGTGATGAATAAGGCGTAATCGGAAAGCCAAACCAGAAGTAAGGGAAGCCATCGACAGCGTTCTTGAGCTCCCACTTCAATATATCCAAAGTGATAGACTCTTCGTGGCACAGCTCTTTAGGAATCACGGCCTCAAGCTTTTCCATGAGTGAAGTTGCGAAATCTATCTCGGATTGAGCATGCTCGTATGTGATATCCGGAAGCTTAGTAATTTGCAGGCCGTGCTTCATCCTGAGGTAAAGGCTCTCTTCCAGGAGGTGATCCCAGTAGTCTTCACCTATCTGTTTAAGAAGCTGCGAGCTTTGGGAGTCTTTGGCAGATTCCGGACCTGCTCCTTCTTTTTTACACGACGAAAACAGTATTATCAGCGTGGAAAAAAGAGAAATGACTAGAAATGCCTTACACTTTTTTGATTTCATGATTTGGCCTCCGGAGATGAATCCATCTTTTTCGATCGCAGCAGTATTCTTCATTTCATCTATCACATCTCGAGTCACAAGTAAAGAATTTACGGAGTAAGTATTTCATCGGGAACTATATCCGTAGGAAATTCGGGGGACATCATGTTTAATTGTCGGTTCATCATACTAATGGATAGCTGAGTTGACGAAAGAAAGGATATTTTCGCGGTTATAATTTTAATAAAGGCAGTGTATTGATATTGATCTAGACAGGAAAAACTTTGCACTTTATAATGCCCTAGATAACGCTTAACACATTTGCGAAACTCGTGTAGCGGCAGATAATCTACTACCTGAGAAAAGATCGTTCTTCCAGTATTCATGGCCACTCCTTTTGCTACGAGAGAAGACAATGACCATATCAGAAAGTTCCGTTCAAATCGATTGCGATGAATATCTTCTGTATCTAGCTGCATATATTGATCTTAGAAGGACTCCAAAATCCAACAACCGGACAGCAGTGATGACTGCCCCTTGTCCGATAAGAAGGAGAAAATCGCAATGAAGAGAAGAGAATTCATAAAGGATACGGCCATTATGATCGGTACGACAGGGTTGGTGGCAACGAGATGGGGCAGAACCGAGACCGGTTATCTTGAAGCGAAAGCAAATTTTGCCTCTGCCGACGATGGAGCCCAAATCTATTTCGAAGTGATGGGTAAGAAAGACGGCCCGGATGTATTTCTAGGTCCTCATTTCTATGCCACCAAACCAAAAATGCTGGAAAACTATCCCGGCTATAAAGATCCGACCGAGGGATTCATCAATGGCCTCAAGGAGGATTATAGGATCATTATTGCAGACTACCCACGCGGCATGGGCAAGACAGGAAGTGTCATTCCCGACGGCTTCACACCTGACCGTGTGGCTAAAGACTACGAGGCAATCATCGAAACGGCGGGTGCCGAGAAAGTGGCCTGGATCGGCTACAGCTTTGGAGGGGTCGTGGGCGTTCAGGTGGCTTGCCGCACGAAGCGTCTCTCTGCACTCGTTTGCGGGGGCTGGTCCCCTATCAATGGCCCTTATAAGGACATGCTCAAGGTATTGGAGGCGCAGAAAAAAACGCCGCTCCCTGAGGGTGTTACGCTTGATTTCCTCCAGCAATCCGTCACTTTCTATGAAAATCTCCTTGATTGGCAGGAAAAAGAGGAGGTCGCTAAAATCACCTGCCCTCGCATGGTTTTTATGGGGGAGGATGATACAACCGCCAGTGCAGCCGATAAAAAATCTTTATCGGATCTCCTCCACGATTCTGAAGCAGAACTCGAGGATATGGGCTGGATCATCGACTGGATCCCCGCTGCAGATCACTTGGGAGCAATGGCTCCCGAACGCGCACTCCCGATCATCCGGAGATTTCTGGACCCGATATTGCTAGCTTGAAACATCAGTGGGATGCATGAGAAGGGCACGGACGATCCGGTGAATTATGAAATCTATCAAAACTTAAAGGCGAGTCGATCCTGTCGCCAATACAAAAGAGCCTCTGTTCGACACCGAACGTCTGCGAAAAGCACTCACTCCCCTGCTCGGCCATGAACCGGCATACAAAGGCCTTTCCGGTGTTGACGATCGTGGCCATAGACGAAAAAGAAGGCTGGATCTATTTTACCGCTCATGGTGAGAAGCGGCTCTATGACACACACCTCTACCGGGTGGGACTCGCCGGAAGAATTCATCGTGAAAGCCGCCGATGAAGAAACAGATCTTTATGGAGTGATGTACAAACCTTACGATTTTGATCCCGGCAAGAAATATCCGGTTATCGAGTATATATACGGAGGGCCGCAGACAACCAATGTACCCCGCGATTTCGGCCAAAATATCTTCAGTGAATTCCAGGCATTTCCCCGGGCCCTTGCCCAGTTGGGGTATGTTGTCGTAATTCTCGATGCCAGGGGAACACCCGAGCGATCCAAGACTTTTCAAGACGTCATCTACGGAAATTGGTGGCGCAACGAAATCCCCGATCATGCAGGAGCGATAAAGCAGCTCGGAGCGGAAAAATCCTATATCGACCTCGATAAGGTAGGTATTTTCGGGCATTCCTGGGGAGGCTACTTT
>JAFGNQ010000104.1 GCA_016926925.1 Candidatus Aminicenantota bacterium | reverse complement strand
GAAGGAGACGCATCGCCTTTCTTCCGTCCATGCCTCTCTTCATATTTTTAAGGATGGCCGGGTCCGAGTGCTGGAATGGGATGTCCAGGTAGGAACAGATTTTAGCTTCATGCATGATTTCAAGAAGAGGATCTGAAACTTCATCAGGATAACCGTAAAGGACACGAATCCAATCCAGATGGTCAACCTGGCTCAACTCCCTCAACAACAGCACGAGCCCATTTTTCAACCCGACATCCTTGCCGAAATACGTGGAATCTTGAGACACCAGGTTAATCTCTCTCAATCCTTGCGAGACCAGATTCTCAGCCTCCAAGACAATAGAAGAGATACTCCGCGACCGGTAGCTTCCCTTGATTTGTGGAATGGCACAGAAAGAACATCGATGGGAGCATCCTTCGGAAATTTTGAGGTAGCCCCATGACGATGGAGTTGACAAAATGCGTGGTGTTGTATGGTCATAGAGGAAACAGTTCTTGGATCTTTCATAGGATATTTCTTTGAGAACTGAGACGATTTTATCAAAGTCATTAACACCGACCCAGCCGTCGATTTCCGGGAATTCTTTTGCCAGTTCGGACGGATTCTTTTGAACATAACAGCCTGCTGCAATCACCTTTTTAACATGGCCCTTCCTCTTTGCTGCGATAGCTTTTTTCAGCGCATCCCAAGACTCCTGCCGGGCCGGCTGAATAAAGCCGCAGGTGTTGACGATGATGACATCGGCATCTGTGAACTCAGTCGTGATACTGTATGCCTCCTTTGCCAGCAGTCCGAGCATGACTTCGCTGTCCACTAAATTTTTGGCACAACCCAGGCTTATAAGAGCTATTTTGTTCATAGTACTATCTTGGCTCATTCATAAAAAATGCCGCCACTTACAATCTCAAGAGCCTCTCATCTTGTTGCCGCCATTTTTTACCTTACAGGCGAGCCGATCTCAGTGCATCGGCTTCGTTGCAGCCCATTTGCAGTAGTTCACTACGGCTTCATAGGCTGCTTCCTTGCCGCTGCAGCAATCTCAACTCGTGAATAATCCAAGCCCTTGGCTCATTCATAAAAAATAGCCGTGTTTTTTGCTGCAGGTTAAAAAACAGGAATTGACGATTCCGAATTCTCATTACGGATAGATTCGGTAGAGCAACCGCGGGAAAGGGATCGCCTCCCGGATATGCTTGATCCTGCATATCCAAGCCAGGACTCTCTCTACACCCAATCCGAAGCCGGAATGGGGAACGGAACCGTATCTCCTCAAGTCAATATACCATTCATAGGCTTCTCGAGGAAGTTTGAACTCCTGGATTCTCTTTTCCAAGAGGTGCAGGTCATGAATCCTCTGACCACCTCCGATAAGTTCGCCGTATCCTTCAGCGGCCAGAACATCCACACCCAATACGACCTCTGGCCGGTCGTTGTCCGGCTGCATGTAGAATGCCTTTATTTTGGCAGGAAAGTGAGTGATACTCACCGGGGATGCGTATATTTTTGATATGAGGGTTTCTTCAGGTGCCCCAAGATCTTCTCCCCAGCCTATCTTTGCTCCATTCTCTTTCAGTACTTCGACCGCTTCATCATAAGTCAATCTCGGGAATGGTCTCTTCACGCTTTCCAGAGGTTTTGTGTCACGCTCGAGAATATCGAGTTCTTTTCTGCATTTTTCAAGGATTCTTTCGATAATGGACACGATGAGGTCTTCTCCGAGAACGATAATATCCTCCAGAAAGGCGAATGCTATTTCGGGTTCGACCATCCAAAACTCGATCAAATGCTTCCGCGTTTTGGATTTTTCCGCTCTGAAAGTAGGCCCGAAGCAATAAACTTTTCCGAATGCCATAGCCGTGGCTTCGTTGTAAAGCTGCCCGCTCTGACTGAGGTATGCCTTTTGATCGAAATATTCCGTTTCAAATAGAGTGGTCGTTCCCTCCACTGCGCTTGGTGTCAGGATGGGCGTGTCCATGAGTCGGAAACCTCTGCTGTCGAAAAAATTGCGGATTGACTTAATAACTTCCGCTCTGATTTGTAATACAGCTCGCTGTTTTTGCGAGCGAATCCAAAGATGACGGTGCTCCATGAGAAAAGGAACACCGTGTTCTTTGGGAGTGATGGGATATTCCTCTGAAACCTGTACAATCCGGATATCCGTAATGTCCAATTCAAAACCGCCGGGAGCCCTCTGGTCCTCTTTGACGCGTCCTCGAACGATCAGGGACGATTCCAGAGTCAGCAGGTCGAAAGTTTGGAAAAGCGGATGATCTTTATCCGGACTGTAGATGGTTCCCTGGATAAGACCTGTTCCATCCCTTACGAGGAGAAATCGAATTTTTCCACTGGATCTTTTGTTATAGAGCCAGCCGCGAATTTCAATTTCCTGATTTGTATAACCGGCGATATCTTCAATGTAAACCCATTTCATGATGGCTGAATTATAAAAAAACATACAGACTTGGTCAATAAATATAAAAGCAGACGCCGCACGGATTGTGTATAATAATAAAAATGGCCGTGGCAAAACCATTCTCGCCCGTAAAGCTCATCTGTGGAATTCTATTCTCCGATCATTTGGTATTCGAGCAGGCTGAAACGGTTCTGACAAAAAATTTCGGACGGGTGGAGAAGCGGAGTGCTTCGATCGACTTTACATTCACGGACTACTACGACAAACAAATGGGATCGGGGCTGAAAAAAAAACTTCTCAGCTTTTCTGAATTGATAGATCCGGGCGGCCTCAGTCGTATCAAGCTTCAAACAAATAGGATGGAGGACGAGATTAAAGACTTTTTTAAATCCGATAAGCGCATCGTGAATCTTGATCCCGGCACCATGTCCGCCTCAGCTTTGGTGATGGCCACAGTCAAAGATTTTGCCCATAGAATCCCGCTTCAAGAAGGTATCTACGGGCACTTAGAGCTGTTGTTCACCAAAAAAGGGGTTAAAATCCTGAACTGGACATACCCGGATTTCAGAACAGAGGAGTACCACAGATTTTTCATAGAGATACGGAAATCTTATCTCGAGCAACTCCGTCAACTGTAGGACTCAATATCCAGCCCTGATATTTCTCTAAGCTTGGCAACGATCACGGGAAGTTCTTGCAGCACGATTGCGATGTCTTCCTCCGTGTTGAAGCGGCCAAGGGACATACGTACGCTGGTGCGGGCGATGTCGGGGCTCAATCCGATTGAGCGCAGTACATGGGAGACTTCTTCAGATTCTTCGCTGCACGCAGATCCCGTGGAAACATAGATATCCTTTGTGGCAAGGGAAAGAAGAATGGCTTCAGCCTCAAGGCCGAGAAAGGAAAAATTGAGGGTGCTTTGAATCCTGTCGATTTCAGGTCCGTTGAATTTGGCCTTGGGGATTTTTTCCTCAATGCCTTTTTTGAGCTGCTCTGCCAATTTGGCGATTCTCTTTTTATCTTTTTGCCCTCGTTCTTGAAGGATACGGACGGCCTCTCCAAAACCGATGATACCGGCCGTATTTTCCGTACCTGCCCTCATAAGCCGCTCCTGATGACCACCGTAGATCAAGGGTTGAATGTTCGTCCCCTTCCTGATATAGAGCGCACCGATACCTTTAGGACCGTAGATCTTGTGAGCCGATACTGTGAGCATGTCCACACCCAGGTCGTTGACATCGACATCGATCTTTCCGAAACTCTGCACAGCGTCTGTATGGACGAACACGCCCTGTTCTTTAGCGATCTTGGCGATTTCTGATATCGGTTGTATAGTACCGATTTCGTTGTTGGCGTGCATGATCGATATAACTGCGGTTTTGGGTGTTATCGCTTTTGCAAGGTGATCCAGATCCACTCTACCGTATCTGTCAACAGGGACAGAGAACGCCTTTTTGCCTTTTTTTTCGAGGTATTTAACTGTTTCTATGATCGCAGGATGCTCGATGGCCGAGGTGATAAGCTCATCGCGTTCGGGAAAGGCATCCATAATGCCCCGCAGGGCAAAATTATCCGCTTCGGTCCCGGATCCCGTAAAAATGATTTCCGATCTCTTCGCACCAATGGCTTTGGCGATCGTTTCTCGCGCTTCGGAGATCATCTCCTTTACTTCTCTTCCTATCGGATACAGAGAAGATGGATTCCCGAAATGAGACTTGAGGAAAAGGGACATCACTTCACAGACTTGCGGGTCGAGAGGAGTTGTCGCGTTGTTATCGAGATAAACCATCTTGACCTCGCCTAAAACTAGCTTTTTATAAAAATTGTTCTTTGAGTATTTTCACCACTTCAAAGCCGGCTCTCTTTTGTCCCTCTTTGGCAGCGGCCCCGATGTGCGGCGTACAAATGACGTTGGGATGATCGATGAGCCGAAAATCTTCGGGCGGTTCCTTTTCGTACACATCCAAGGCTGCAGCACCTGCTTTGCCAGATTCCAGAGCTTTGAGAAGAGATTCTTCATCGACGATCCCGCCGCGAGAGGCGTTGATAATGATCACGCCATCTTTCATCTTGGAAAAAGCTTCGTCGCCGATCATGTGTTTGGTGCTTTCCGATAACGGCAAATGAAGGGAGATGATATCCGCCTGTCCCAAGAGTCGATCCAGGGTTACCTGCTCGATTTCTAAAGCCGTTTTTATGGGAATAATATCAAAAGCGAGCACTTTCATTCCAAAGGCGATTGCCCGCTCCGCCACAGCACAACCGATCCGTCCGCTTCCAATAATGCCCAGTGTTTTTTCATAGAGCTCGGTACCTTTAAATTTTTTCTTTTCCCACTTGTGTTCCTTCATGGATAGGTTTGCGCTTCCATGCTGGCGTACAGCTGCCAACATCAAGCCGAACGTGTGTTCAGCAACAGAGATGGTAGTGGCAGCGGGTGTGTTTGCCACGCGGATTCCTTTAGCCTCGGCTGCAGCGACGTCTATGTTGTCGAGTCCGATTCCGGCACGTACGATGAGTTCGAGATCCGTCGCCGCTTCGATGGCACTTTGCCGCAATTTCGTAGCGCTGCGGACGACAGCAGCATGAAAGCCGGGCATGGTATGCACTAGGGCTTCTTCATCCATACCGGGTTTGAGTGTCACTTCAAATTCAGAGATGGATTTCAGCTCCTCGAAAGCGTCGGCATCCAAGGGATCACATACAAGTATTTTTTTCATTGCCAATTCTCCTTTATAATTTCTTCAGCGGCTTTGACAGCCTCTCCTATCTGAAAGCCATAGCCCGATTCGGAAAGCGCCATTTCCAAGGCGCTCAAAGCGGTTATGATATCGAACGCTCCCATATATCCGAGATGGGCTATACGTATGAATTCGCCTTTATGAGGCTCCTGAGCGCCTGCTATATGAACTTTATATTTGTCCTGCATTTTTTTTAGAAGCGCGTTTCCGTCGACTCCTTTAGGGATTTTAACTGCAGTCAATATGTTTCCGGAACGTTTGGACAGCAATTCAAGGCCGATGGCTCGGACTCCGGACCTCACGGCTCTACCAAGGATGTCGTGGTGCCCGAGAAGATTTTCGAGTCCGATATCGCGGATGAATCTCAGTGCTTCTCTCTGTTGAATGATCAGAGAAATGGCTGGGGACCAGGGGGTGGTCCTTTTCCCCAGGCTCTTTTTTGCTGCCATGACATCGAAATAAAATTTTGGAAGGGTCGCTTTTCCGGCAAGATTCCAGGCTTTTCCACCGAATGATATGTAAGCTAAGCCCGGGGGAGCCATGAAAGATTTTTGAGACGCCGAAATAAGAACATCCACCTTCCAATCGTCCATCGGACAAGGAGTCGCCCCTATTCCGGAAATGGCATCCACTACAAGAATAGCTTCCGTATCGGAAACAACTTTCCCAAAGCCTTGAATATCAAAGACAGTGCCCGTCGATGTTTCGGCCAGGGTTGCCAGCACAGCTTTTGAAGCGGGATGAGCCTGCAGCTCCTCAGCCAGTGCTTCCGGAGAGAGAGCGTCCCCCCACTCGAGCATTATCTCATGGCTTTCCACACCGTATGCGCGGCATATTTTGCCCCAGCGGTCACCAAACTTTCCTCCATTGATGGATATAACCTCATCTCCTGGGGAGAGGGTGTTGACAACAGCGGCCTCCATAGCTCCTGACCCGGAAGAGGTAAGGACAAAAACATCCTGCTGCGTCTGGAACACATACTTTATGCCTTCGCAGGTTTCCATATAAATTTCTGAGAATTCGCGGGTTCGGTGATGCATGATCGGTTGCAATGCACATGCCAGAACTCTGTCAGGAAGGGGCGTTGGCCCCGGGGTGAGAAGATAAGGTTTCTTGATCAAAATATTCGTCCTGCCTTTCAGAATCCGGATGGATGAAGCGGTAGAACACAAGACAAATAAGTTAGCAGAAATTTGAGAGGCCGTCAATCAGAGCTGGCGCAATATTTCAGTGAGCAGAGCGGTCCTTTCCACGAGAGAGGAAATGAGGAGATGCTCGTCTGCTGCATGAATTCCATCCCCATCCGGCCCGAGCCCGTCAAGTGTTGCCGTTCCCATGGTGGCCGCAATCGAGGCATCCGAACCTCCACCTGTTTTCCCCCATTGAAGAATGAGCCCCATGGATGCAGCGATATTTCTGACCTGATTGAGCAGCTTTTCGGAGGCGGGGGTTTTTTCCATAGGAGGAAGATAGCTCTTGACGGCATATTTGATTTTCGCTCCCTTTATCGTGGGTTGGAGTTCGTTAAAGAATTGGATGATTTTGTCTTTTTGAATACTTTTCCAAAAGCGAAAATCCAAATGGGCCCCTGCCTCATCCGGGACGATATTGACACGAATCCCCCCCCTTATTACCCCGATATTCATGGTAATCGATTTTGTCTTTAATTTCTGCAAATGGCGAAGCTGTTGCAGGAGCTCTTCCACTGCATTGACGCCATTTTGGGGATTCCCTGCATGTGCCGATTTTCCTTTAGTTTCCAAGGAAATATCCATCCGCCCCTTTCTCTGAACTTTGAGAGCTCCCCCTGGAAGTGCGGGTTCTAAACACAATATGCAGGAGGATCTTTTGGCCAGGTTCCGGATCATTTCGTTGGCTGGATCGCTGCCGATTTCTTCTGCAGAATTCATGAATACGGTGATTTTTTTTCGTGGTTCAATGTTCAAATCGCGGAGCGTTCTGAGTGAAAATACAGCCATCACCAGACCCGCTTTCATATCGAGTACTCCAGGACCATAGATTTTATCTCCGGATACATAGAAGGGCATTTCCTTAATTTTTCCTTTCGGCCATACCGTATCCACGTGCGTCAGGAGGGTGACGCGTTCTTTCATTTCCTTCGGCCCAGGATGAGGGTACTCGACCAGATGCAAATTTCCTATGTCTTTTTGAGGGAAATCCGTGATCTTTGCTCCTGATTTTCGGAATTGGGCAGCAGCAAAGGAAGCACATCGGTCTACAGCCTTTTTATCAGAAGAGGGTGATTCCAAGTCCACTAACTTTTTAAGGAGGTTGATCATCTCTCCCTTTCGTGACTTATAGTAGTGGATGAATTCCATCGGGTTTATCCTTTGCCTGAAACCAATTTAACACAGCCGATATGAACTCGTAAAGCATTTATCCGGAAGCATACAAAAATAAATTTCGATCTACACTGCAGTTAAAAAAGTCACGCATTGTGCCTGCTCCAGATTACACGGATTCTCACAATCCCGGAAAATATATGAAAAAGAGGGATTGACATAATCGCCGGAGTTCTTTAATTTTGTAACATGAGTTTTTGGGTGTTTGTGGGGGAGGTCACTCTGCTTTTTGTCCTGGGATTTTTCTTCATTTTTACGGTAGACAACTTTCTTTTAAAAGAACACAGAGCGTTTCGGCGTGCTTTGCAGCTTTTCCTGATGTTCTTCCTAGGCAATATTCTGTTGTTTACCATCCCCGGAGTTTTAAAGAATCTTCTGTTTTTGGGCATTTTCCTGTTGGGAATAGGTGCCTTTGTTTTTATTTATTTTGCACAAGCTCCTCACGAAGAAATGAAAGTTATTGGTGAACAGAAGAGAATTGACGAAAGGGATACGATTTTTTCCCGCTTTGACCTTAAAGAAAGGTCAAAAGCGTACAAAGATTACTATGAAAGGAAATCCGGACTGAGGAACACCGATGAGGAAATACGCAAATTCCCGGAGATTCTCTCTCCCGAACACATAAAAAAAAATCCTATTCTATTTACATTGACGGCGGCAGAAACGGATTTCACCAGACTCCACGTGCGTTATGTGACGGGCGAAGTGAGTCCGGATAAAATCGAGTTGTCACCGTTCGATAACACACGTCATATCAAAAACATACTTAAATTCTTCGGAGCCGATACCAGCGGTGTTTGTGAATTGGACCAAGCATATGTCTACTCTCATGTCGGACGAGGGCCTGAGCCCTACGGCTCAGAGATTGCTCTCGCACACAAGTACGCCATAGTTTTTGCAGTTCCCATGGATATCCCTATGATCGCCACATCCCCCAAAGCCCCAGTCATCGTCGAGACCGAGAGAAAATACGTAGAGGTAAGCAAGATTGCACTCATCGTTTCTGACCTCATCCGCCGAATGGGCTATCCGGCAAGGGCCCATATTTCCGGAAGCAATTACCAGGCAATCTTGCCTCCGCTGGGCTGGAAAGCCGGGATAGGTGAAATCGGGCGCATCGGCATTTTGATTACAGAGAAGTACGGTCCCAGGGTACGGTTGGGTCTCATCACTACAGACTTGCCTCTAACTCCGGATTCACCCAAAAAAAACGGCATTCAAGATTTCTGTAATATCTGCAAAAAATGCGCTATAAATTGCCCTGCACAAGCCATACCACATGGAAACAAAGTCGAAGAGAATGGCGTTTTGAAGTGGGTGATAAACCGAGAGGGATGCTACAGATTCTGGAGGAAAGCCGGAACAGACTGTGCGATGTGCCTTTATGTCTGTCCCTACAGCAAACCCAACAATTCTTTCCACACTTTCATAAGAAACACGATTTCTCGTACATTGACGGCACAGAAAGTAGCCCTAAGAGCGGATGACTACTTTTACGGCAAGAATCCGTTACCGAGGGAACCCATTTTTTAGAATGATCTTTCCCAATATGCGGAGGTTTTCGCCGGCAGCTTAACGACGTTGCAATCACTCAATTTTTCCGCCTGGAAGGCAGACTTTTGCAGTATGGCAGTATTTGAAGAATAGAGCTTGATTTACCAGAGGAAAAGAATATCCAGCCGTAAAAAGGAGAGAGAGATGAACATTGGTCGAAGAGAATTTTTCAAGGAATTCAGCCTGAGCCTTGGCAGTTTGGGGCTATTTAACGTGTTGCCGCGAGCGGCTGAGACTGATTTTGTGAAAAGTCCGGGCCGGATTTCCGGACTATCATCGCAAGAAATTGCCCGAGACGAGAGGTTTTGGTTTCAGGTACAACAAGCTTTCAATATTGACAGGAGCATCATCAATCTGAATAACGGAGGTGTTCATCCCGCACCTCGTGTTGTTATGGATGCACTCAAGCGTTATCTGGATTGGTCCAACGGAGCTCCTGTCTACAATTCGTGGGCTGTGCTCAGGCCCCGAAAAGAACTCATCCGGCAACAAATCGCCGATACTTTCGGCTGTTCACCGGAAGAGATAGCGCTCGTCCGTAATGTGACAGAAGCCCTTCAGATTCCGCTCCTTGGTTTGAATCTCAAAGCAGGGGATGAAGTTCTAACGACTTCTCACGACTACCCGTCGATGAAAAACGCCCTCTACCAAAGGGAAAAAAGGGAAGGTATTGTCGTCAAAACTTTCAATTTCCCATATCCTCCCGAAAACCTTCATGTTCTGACAGATCTTTTCAAGCGGAACATGACAGCAAAGACTAAGCTCATACTCTTGTGCCATATCACAAACTTAACCGGTCAAATATTCCCTCTCAAAGAAATTTCTGAAATCGCCCGAGAGAGGGGTATAGAAATCGTAGTCGATGGGGCTCATGCCTTCGGACATTTTGATTTCAAACAAACGGATATCGATTGCGATATATACGGAGCCAATCTACACAAATGGATGATGGCGCCCATAGGTACAGGGTTTCTCTATGTGAAGAAAGAGAAAATCAAAGATATATGGCCTTTGTTTCCCGCCCCCGAGCCTTTGGGAGATGACATCCGCAAGTTCGAACATGTCGGCACCCAGCCCGAAGCGCTGCAATTGGCAGTGGGAGAGGCATTGGCTTTTCATCATGGCATCGGCGCCAAGAACAAGGAGGCCCGGCTGCGTTATTTGAGAGACTATTGGGCAAAAAAAGTAGAAAAGCTCCCCGGAGTGAAAATATTGACTTCTTTTGAACCGGAGCAGTCATGCGGACTGGGAGCCTTCTCCGTGGAGAATATGGATCTTCTAAAGCTGACTAAAATTCTCTTCGATAAACATAAAATATTTACCATTGCAGTTACTGTCCCTGAGGATACTTCCGCAATTCGGGTCACTCCAAGCATATACACGACATTGGGGGAGCTGGATTTTTTCATTGAGACCCTCTCTCATTACATAAGGAACGGGATTTCTACATGATGAAAAAGAGATGGGATTTGGATAAGGATTTGACTGCCTTGCGGCAGGAATTCCCGGTTTTAAAAAACAGCGTCTATCTTATCAGCAACTCTCTTGGGGCTGTCCCCAAATCGACTTTGATGAAACTCATGCAGTTCTATGATCTTTGGGCTGAGGAAGGAGTCAGTGCCTGGAAAAATGAATGGTGGGACCTTTCAGAAAGAGTAGGGAACAAAATCTCTTCATTGCTCAATGCCGATCAAGGCTCGATAACGATGATACCGAATGCCACCCAAGCTCATTGGATCGCACTCTCTACAAAGTTTTTGTCGGGGGAGAAAAACCGGGATAAGATCGTGATGACGGATCAGGATTTTCCATCCTCCATGTATTCCATAATCAAGATTTCTGAATTTATGGGATGGCAGGTGGAAATCGTCCGGTGCGGGAACAAGCCGTTTATAGAAGCCGGGGATATTATAAGCCGCGTGGATGAAAAAACACTTTTCGTTGCCAGTTCTCACATTTACTTCAAATCGGCACATGTTCAGAATATAGAGACCATTGCCGCTCATGCCCGGCGCATGGGTGCTCTGTCCTTGATTGACGGGTATCATGCTTCCGGCTGCTATCCTGTCGATCTAAAAAAACTCGGTGTTGACTTCTATATAGGTGGATGTTTGAAATGGCTTTGCGGTGGTCCGGGCACAGGTTTTCTCTATGTTCGTCCCGATCTTGCATCCAGTCTCGAGCCTCAACTTACAGGTTGGTTTGCACATAAGAATCCTTTTGCTTTCTCTGAAAATATGGAATTTTCTGATGGACACTTCAAATTCTTGTCGGGAACCCCACCCATTCCCTGTCTCTACACTGCCGATGCCGGGTTGGATTTTATTGCAGATGTCGGTGTTCAGGAAATCCGAAAGAAATCCGTCAGTCAAACGAATACAATCGCCAGCAAATCAAAAGAAAGGAATTTTCGTCTTTGTACACCTGAACAGAGCTCCTTGCGCGGAGGCGCGGTGTCGGTAAGTATGCCTCACGCCTTTCAAGTGAAACAAGCTCTCGAAGAAAAAAAAATCAAGGTCGATTTTCGGAAAGGGAATAATCATGAGCCGGATGTTATCCGAATCGGTCCTCATTTCTACACGCGAGATGAGGAGCTGAATATTCTTTTCAATGAAATTGATGCTATATACGAATCTCACACGTATAAAAAATATCCGGAAGAGATAGGAGGGGTCACTTGATGTGCGGAAGATACCTTTCTAGGCATCATTTCAATTAAAAAACCTCAACCGCCTCCATAGAAACGCATACGCTTAAACATCCAATAAGGGGATTCATTACGGTTCAAGCGGCTCTCCATCTGGCTCCTGGAAATTGAGGTTGATTTCGCGTCCGATTTTACGTAAATTAGCTAAGAAGAATCCCTAGTCCTTGGAATGACGTGTTTTTGGATATGAGAAAACTCTTTTGTGTCTTACTTAGCTTTTTTATCGTTGCAACTCAGGCCCTAAAAGCGGAAGTCTACTATCCATGGAAAGATGCCTATATCGGTGCGCTCCAAGCTGAAAAATGGTTGGGACTCGTTATGATTCCCTCGAGAGACAGTGCGTTCGCCTTCCACATCCGGATTAAAAAAGGGGATGAAGCGGCGGATGGAATGGATCTTTTCTATCTCATCTCCGAAGTAGGCCCGCATTCGCCGGATGATCAGTACGCCCGCCTGAAGCTGGATTTAAGCCTGCCATTCGGGAAAGAGAACAAAACTCCGATTTTAAAAAAACCAGCGGACAAATCGGCTGTTCTGCTGTTTGAATGGTCGCGGAAGGATGAACGAACGGTTGTCGGCAGGATCGAGATTCCCGAGGACATAGAAATACAGATTGTCCATTACTTCCCTTGGAACTTTCAGGGAGACTATCAGATTCTTTCCAATGGGCAGGTAAAAGGGAAAAGTCTTGCTCAAAAACCGCAGTATTACGCGTTTTGGTCCAGCAAAAAAGGTGTTGCGGTAGCGGCAAGACAAGCGAGAGAGACCGTCATCTCTTATGATGAACCGCGATCCCTTTATTTTGCCGCGGGGATCGGCGCTGATGCGCGCATACTTGAAAATAGAATGTACCGTTACAAGAATGAACGCAGCATCGAAAAATTGCTGAAAGAAGAAGAGAAAAAATACGCGAAAAAAAGAGTTTGGGTTGACGGTCTCTATAAAGGTGTTCCCCAGGCAATAACGAATAATCTGTTTTGGATGAGCCTTTACCAATCGGACAATCACCGGTTTTATGTTCCTGCCGGCCGCAACTGGATTTTTCCGAAACCCGACGGGACTCCCGATGATTGGACGATATTTGAGTGGGATTCTTTCTTCAACGCATTGGAAGCTTCCGTAGAGAGCAATAAGCACGCAAAAGATATTCTGCTTTCCGTTTTGGACACTCAATATCCCAACGGAAACATTCCCAACTGGAGAGGAAAATCCAGCGGTTCCGGTGACCGCTCACAACCTCCCGTAGGTTCTTACGTCATATTGAAATATTTTCAAAAATCGGGAGACCTAGAACTTCTGCAATACGCCTATCCCAAATTGATGCGATGGCATTCTTTCTGGAAAATGAGAAACAGCAATGGAACCCCCAGAAGAGACGGAAACAACGACGGGCTTCTCGAGTGGGGTGCGGATTCCGACTCGGTGGCGGCAAACGTTCCATCATGGGAGGAGGGAGCATCGGGAAAAACAAGAGCTATGTGGGAATCAGGTCAAGATGACCTCCCAAATTGGGACGAAGCGTCGTTCAGTGAAGGGACAGGCACTTTGACTATGAATTGCGTGGATCTCAATTCTCTCTATGCTCTCGATTGCTGGTGTCTTGCACAAATCGCTCAGGTTTTAGACAAAAAGGATGACTATCAGTCCTTTTTTGCGGAATATGAGTTAATGAAAAAACTCATCGATACGCACCTTTGGGATGAGAAAGAGGGCTTCTATTTTGATAAGCATTGGAACGGGCGGTTTTCGAAAAGAAAAGCGGCCTCCAACTTTTATCCCTTACTGGCGAAGATACCCGACCAGAGCAAGGCCCTTCGCATGATGAGACATCTTCTCAATGAGAAAGAGTTTTGGGGGGAATACGTGGTGCCCACAATCTCAAGAGACGATCCTGCGTTCAAGGATCAACAGTACTGGAGAGGGACGATATGGCCTCCAACAAATTATTTGATTTATCAGGGGTTGAAGGTATATGGCTTTGATGCGGTTGCCTCCGAATTCGCTCAAAAAAGTGCGGAGCTTTTCCTAAGGAACTGGGAAAATTTTCAAATCTGTCCTGAGAACTATGATTCACGAACCGGAGAAGCAGGGGGCCAAAGGCATCAAAGTCGGGGATCTCTTTTCGCCTTGATAGCAGTCGAAGAATATCTGGATTTCACTCCATGGGAAGGATTCCGGTTTGGCATGATCAACCCGGAGAAGAAAGGCCGGTTGTCCCGAATTGCCATACAGGGAAGACATTATGATGTGGAAACATCTCGCTCCACAGTCAAGTTGTGGGAGGAAGGCAAAGAAATAATCCACAGCAATGGAAGTGCCGTTTTCAGGCATTTTCTTTACTCTAAAAATGAGGTCTCGTTCGAAATGAAATGTCTGAATCCCAGAGAAGTGAAGATCCGCTTCCTGGCAAAAGGGAAGTACCAATTGATACTGGATGATAAAATCAAAAGACTCTTCAAGGGTAATTCCGTGAAAATTGAAATACCCGAGGGGGAACACACAGTGCTGATCCTTCTTCTGGATGAAGCCTAGGCGTGGTCCTAGCGATAGAGACGGAAGAGTGTGATGAAATTGGATGTGACACATAAAAATGGAGTGATTATCATCAAGCCTCTTGGGAAAAGAATTGATGCGCGCGTAGCCTCGGAATTCAAATCGGATCTTATCACATTCGTAAAAAATGGGAATGAAAAGATCGTTCTTGATTTATCGGATGTCGATTTTATCGACAGTTCAGGACTGGGAGTTTTGGTTTTGGTTATGAGAAAGCTTGGGGCCGGAGGAAAAATTTGTTTGTGCAAAGTGAAGGAAAGCGTCAAGTCTATTTTTCAGCCAAATGTATAGCTGAGATGCCGAAAAAAAGGACGCGGAAGTGAACATTGCGAAATCCGGTCCGATGAAGCATTTCCTTGAAGTCTTTCGGAGAATAAAACCTCGGTACGGTGTAGGCGAGATATTTGTATCCGGCCTTCGAACCGGAAATGAGTGCGCCTACAATAGGGACGACGGCTCTGATGTAAAGATGAAATGCTTTGCGCAAAATCAGCGATGAAGGTTGACTTGTCTCAAGATTCAGAAAACGTCCTTCTGGCTTGAGAACTCGAAAAAACTCCGCCAGATGGTGCTGCATTTCTTCCCGGCTTAAATTCAAGTTACGAGTTGAAAAGGAAATAGTGAGAAGGTCGAAGGTTTCATCCGGGAAGGGAAGATTACCGACATCGGCCAAAGTGAATAATATTTTCTTCTCGAATTTTTTCTTCATAGCAAGCGAAAGCATTTCCTGGCTGAAGTCGACCGAGCAGATGCGCGTGTCGCTATTCGCCTTTCTGGCGAGATTTCGGGTCATCTCTCCTGTCCCACAACACACATCGAGCCACGTTTCTCCACCTTTTCCCGCAACTTCGCGTACCGCTCTTTTTCTCCAAATTATATCGAGTCCAAAGGTTATGACATGATTTATCATTTCGTATGTCGAAGCAACCTCTTTATAGAGCTTTTGGACACCTTTACGCATGGCTAATTGCTTATACTAGGATATCTGACTGGATGAAGCAAGATTCGTTTTGGAAACATCTCTATCTTTTTGAAGAAAAAACTTATGGAGGTTATTGGATCGATTCACATTATGTTCGGAGTTGACCGGAGGATTCCTTCTGTTCTCCTGAGTATGAAATAAACGGAAAATCCGACACCTAGGGCAGCAAGAAAAATAAAAGGGAAATTGATGCCGAAGGCATCGGAGAGAAAGCCGGATGCCAAGCTGACAATTGCTCCTGCCAACATCTGAACATTAGCAACTATACTGAATGCTTGTGTTTGAATCTGTGGACTGGCGCGTTCCCCCACAAATGATTGCATGGCAGGATAGATCATAAACAGGGAAGCACCAAAAAGGACCAGGCTCATGACGGCCAAAATCTTAACAGAGGTCATCCCGAGTATGGAAAGGAATATCGTGGAGCCGAAAAGACTCGAAAGAACGATTCTTCGACGCCCTACCTGTTGACTGATATATCCGTACAGATAAGGCATTACCGATCCGACTGCAATCCACAGGGCCAGGTAGAGTCCGGTCCTGCCAAGAGGGATTTGAAACCTGTGATTTAAGAGTGACGGGGCATAAAAAACCGTAGTGACCCAAGCCGCGCCGCCAAAGAAAAATCCCGGAAAGTAAGGCAGGGTTTCCTTGAAGGCATGTTTCCATGAATTCCAGTCGGGAATAGGCTGATTCGTTGTTTTTGTTGAAATATTGCGAACGGTGAAAAAACTAGGGAAAACCAGAAAAATAGAGATTCCAGCCAGAAGATACAGAGGTGTGTTCCATTCGAAATTCTGAGCAAGATTTCCCGCCAGAATGAATGCCAAGAACACTCCCAGATTTCCCGATGCGCTCTGGATACCCATGGCAAAATCTAGGGCACGGTCAGGATGTGAGGTGGATACGGTGGCCACGCCTACGGAGTGATAAAAACTGGCGAATGCACGCATGACAAGATAAAAAGCAATGAAGAAGCCTAAAGAACGGGAGAATGTTATGAGGAACAAAGAAAACGAGATACCTGTCAAGCTGAAGAGGAGCATATGTTTGTATTCATACTTGTGGGCATAGTTGGCAACGATCAGATGACAAACAATTGTGACCAGAAATCCCAAATTGGAAAGGATGCCGATATGAGCGTATTTGGTGATGATGAATCTTTGGCTGTAGAGGAGCGGGAACACCATGGGCACAGTCAGAGTCGCCGCATCATTCAATCCGTGGAAAAGGGATGCGGATATGAGAATTCTCTTATTCATGAGAGGCGGTCTCTGTATTGTTCCGGAAGCGACAGTTTAGATGGCTGTGCAAAAAAAAGCAAAGATTATTCTTCAACCACAAAGGAAATGAGTCCTTCATTCGT